>JAJZBP010000299.1 GCA_021798855.1 Bacillota bacterium | reverse complement strand
CCAGCTCAGGCCGGAAAACATGAGAGTGAAGGCTAGGGCGGGCAGGAAGGCCGCGAGCAGGGGCGCCGGCTTGGCGAAGTTGACCCCGGCCACGTGGTGGGTGAGCAGCAGGTAGGCGGTGAGCAGCATGGTCAGGAGGCCGAAGAGGAGGCTGGCGATGAACTGCACCCGGGCAACGGTGGCGTGGCCGTAGGCTCCGAAGGCGTAGATTATTATTCCGATGGCGAAAAAGAGGATCAGGCTCAGGGTAAGCCCCGGATGAAAGCCCAGGCCGGCGAACAGTTCAACCCCGGCCAAAGCGGCGGTGACCCAGGCCACCGTCTCCCAACCGATCAGGTTGATCCAACTGATCAGGGTGGGCAGGAAGGCTCCCTTAACGCCGAAGGAGGCCCGGCTCAAGGTGAGCATGGGCACGCCGGTGGCCGGGCCGGCCAGACCGAAGTAGCCGACGAACCAGAAGGAAAGGCCGGCCAGGGCGGTGACCAAAAGCCCCTGCCAGAAATCAAGTTGGAAACTGGCAATGATGGCTCCCGAGACCAGGGCCAGGATCCCAATGTTGGCGGCAAACCAGATCCAGAAAAGTTCGCCGGCCCGCCCGTGCCGGCGGTCGGCCGGTACGGCCTCGATGCCGGCGGTTTCAATTTTCCAGACTTCGTCCCTGAACTCCAAAGCGATCGACCTCCTTACAGAATGTTTACCGACGAGGGGGCATGGGATGCGGAAGGCAGAATGCGGAGCGAAGTACGTAGCGCACGGTGTGGAACTCGCCCGAAGCCGCCCTTCCTCCTTTCGTATTTTGCGCCGACCCGTGGCGCCGTACGGCCAAACCGCCGCGCCAACGCAAAAAGCCCCGAGCAAAACTGCTCGGGACTTTACCACTGTCCCGATCCTTTGTAGACCGCCGCTTGGTTCCTCGCCAGCTTCCGGTCCGAACAGGCAGGTCTCCTGGCTGGGCTTCTTCGCACGGTTGCCTTCCCAGTCTATATGACCAGTGGCTCGTACCCCGTGCTCCGCGCCTACAGTGGCGGGTCCGCGCCGCTTGCCGACTTTGGACTGGCCCAAAGCCGAAATCCAAAAAGCCGGTTGCGAACTTCCCTATTCTCCCCCGCGCAAAGCGCGAGGACACCTGTTCGGCTAAGGTTTAACACAGTCAAAAGGGCCTGTCAATGATAGCTATTTCCAGCCGGGGAACCGAACCGGGGGCACCGAGCCAGGGGCCTATTACGGGGCATCCGGCAATTCAAGACCCGGCAGTAGACTCCCCACTTGTCGGACAGGCAAGGAACAGCCCAAGCCGGCAAGGGTTCCCGCCGCCTGGGGCGAGGCGGAAACCACCAGGGCGGTGGCCGGACCGCCGGACTTAACGAGGAGAGCGGCCAAGTCCGGATCCGTCACCGCCCGGGTTCCGCTTTCCTGGGCCAAGCGTTCGATTTCCGGCAGGGTTCCTCCGGAACCGATGGGCAGGATATCATGAACCCCAGGCTCCCGCGCCAAGGTTCGCAAATGGTCAAAGCCGCAAATCTCCGGGTCGCCCTTCACCACCGGATCGGTCGGGGCACTCTTGGGCCGGCCCACCAGCCAAAGCCCGTCACCCGGTTTAGCCGTTCCGGGGCGGAAGTTTTCCCCGCGGACACCGACCAGGGTGAGGCCCACCGCGGTTATTTCCGGGGCCATGTTTTTCTCCGAACTGCCGTTGGCCGGAAAATCCTCCGGCAAGCCGGCCTCGGCCAAAGCCAGCCGGATTCCGGCCAGAATCCTGGCGGCGTATTCGCCGCCGTTGGCGAAGGTGAACAATAGCAGTTGGGGCAGGACGCCCGCCGCCAGCAACTCGAAAAGCACCACCCTGGCGGTGAAGTAGCCCACGTCTTCCGGAGGGCAGCGGTAGCGATCCCGGGGCAGGGCGCCGATGCCGCCCAGGGAATCGCAGGCATAAACCAGCGTGGCCGGGTCTTTAAGCTCCCAAAGGAGCAAGTCGCGCATCCAACTGATCCGTTCCGGCAAGTGTGTTCCACCTTCACCAAACAATTGCAGCCTGCACACTCGCCAGTATACCATTCACGCTTTTGGCGAGCAGTCTGCCCATTGTGGAAAAGTGTCAAGAAATTTACGGGCGTTTAGTTTTGGACTTTAAAGCCGAACTCCAACCGCCGGAGTCCTAGCTCATAACCGGCCCCGGCAAATAAACATTTGGCCACATTGGGGTTGGGGGAGCTTTGCGCTCCCCCAATCGTTTTTTGGGGCTGAGCTCTATCGTGGAAGAGGCAGGATTTACCGGATTATTCGCCGAATGTTGACAAATACGGCAGTTTGGTCACGGCGACGATTTTCAGGGGAAAGGTGTAATAGTATGGTTAAACATATTCTTTCCGACTTTTTTCTTGCACCTCCGAAACCCTACAAAGAAGATTTCGAAAGGGATCTCTATCACCGGCATCGCGACTCCCATTATTTCTTATCCGGGTTAACCTTTGTTTTCGCCGCGGTGGCTTCAGTGGTTTTTCATGCAATGAATCAGCCAACCAAAGAGACTGTAACCACGGTGCTGGCCGTCGCCATGGCCGGCGTATTTGTGGTTTACTTCATGTTGAAGCATTCCAAGCCGGTAAAGGTGACCACCGGATACCTGGCTTTTCAAAACCTGGTGATCGGAGGCATCCTGCTGTTGGGGATTGCCAACTCATTTATCGATCACG
>JAJZBP010000298.1 GCA_021798855.1 Bacillota bacterium | reverse complement strand
TCCAAGCAGCTTTTGATACCTGTTACTCTACAAAAAACCGACTGAAAAAGCAAACCGGGAAAGCCCTTGGATTTTATCGCCATACGGCCATAGCGTTAATTTGTCTGGTCTTTGGGCCCTCGGACACTGTTTTTCATCGATTTCACTTTGTTTATCCCACCTATAACTATTATTAGCATTTTTATCCTGAGTATCGCCAAAAAGCCAGCCAACCATGGCTGCCGCTTTGCCGTCGCCGGCGAAAAAGACGGCTTCCCTCCCGCCTTCGCTCAGTCCGCTTCCACCCCGGCACCCAAAAGAGTCAGGTCCCGGAAGAAGTCCGGGTAGGAGATGTTCACGCATTCGGTTCCCTGGATCAGCGTCTCCCCTCCGCCGACGGCGCAGGCCGCCACCGCCAGCGCCATGGCCACCCGGTGGTCACCCCAAGCATCCACCGCGGCGCCCCCCAGTTTTCCACCCCCCTCGATGAGCAGGCCATCGGGCAGGGTTCGCACCCGCCCACCGAGCCGCGCCAACTCCGCCGCCATGCCGGCGATCCGGTCGCTCTCCTTGGCCCGCAGTTCGGCGGCGTCGCGGATGACCGTTTTCCCGCAGGCGAAAACCGCCGCCACCGCCAATGCCGGGATCTCGTCGATCAGCCGGGGAATCAGCGATCCTCCGACCTCGACGCCGCGCAACTCCCCCGTTCCCTCCACGGTGACGTCGCCCACCGGCTCGCCCCCCGGCGCAAAATCCTCCAAATCCACGCGGATCTTCGCCCCCATCCGCCGCAGCACGTCCAAGAGCCCGGTCCGGGTGGGGTTCAGCCCGACGCCACGCACGGTCACCGCCGAACCCGGCACCACCGCGCCGGCCACCAGGAAAAACGCAGCGGCCGAGAAGTCCCCCGGCACCGCCACCCGCGCCCCCCGCAGGGATTGGGGTCCGCGGACCGTGACCCGGTGGCCGCCGCCCGGCAGATCGGCCTCCTCGACGGCGCCGCCGAAGGCCGCCAGCATCCGCTCCGTGTGGTCGCGGGAACGGCTTGGTTCGGTGACGGCGGTGACACCCTCCGCCTGCAGGCCGGCCAGCAGGACGGCCGACTTGACCTGGGCGCTGGCCACGGCCAGTTCGACCGCCGCCGCCCGGAGCTTGCCGCCCCGGATGGTCAGGGGAGCCGTCTTCCCGCCCTCCGGACCGCCGACCACCGCCCCCATGGAGCGCAATGGTTCCGCCACTCGATCCATGGGCCGGCGGCGCAAAGAAGCGTCTCCGGTCAGGGTTGCCGCGAAGCCACGTCCGGCCAGTGCCCCCAAGAGCAAGCGCAAAGTGGTGCCCGAGTTCCCCGCGTCCAGGACCGCCGCCGGTTCCCGCCAAGCCTCGACCCCCGCGCCGTCCACCAGCAGACGCCCCTCCCGCGGACCCTCGATCCCCACCCCGAGCGCCCGCAGACACCTCACGGTGCTGAGGGGATCTTCCCCCTCCAGGAAACCGCTGATCTCCGTCCCCCCATGGGCCATCGCCCCCAGGATCGCCGCCCGGTGGGAGATGGACTTGTCGCCCGGCACAACCAACTCTCCCCGCAACCGGCCGGAGCCCCTGATCCTAACCCGCATCAACTTCCCTCCAAAAGCTTGTAGCCGGCGGCACCGAGAGCCGCCGCCGCCGCCGTCCTCTCCTCCGGCGTGGCGAAACCCATCCACAGGGTTCCTCCCGTCCCAGGCTCGATCCGCAATAGGCGCAGGTCCGCGATATTTACTTCCGCCTGCCCCAGGGTGGTGCAGATCCGGCCCAGGGCACCCGGACGGTCGTCGATCACCGCCACCATTTCGGCCAGGGGCCGCCAACTGGGCCGCTGAGGCATTTTTCGTCTGGTTTCCTGGGCTTTTCCCAACTCGTTTTCCAGGCCGTCCCAATCACCGGTGACGAAAAGCTCCTTCCAGCGCGCTGTTTCCGTCTGCCAGACGTCCAGACCTCTCATTATCGCCCACCGGTTGGCCGCCAAAATCTCCCGCCAAAGCCGCGGATCCCCCGCCGCCATCCGGGTGGCGTCCCGGAAACCTCCCCCCACCAGGTTCAGGGCCTCCGGCAACTCCCCTTCCAGGAACCGGCCCGCATTCACCAGCATGGCCGCCGCCAGATGGGGTAGGTGACTCACGGTGGCCACCAGGCGGTCATGCACCTGAGCCGGCAGGATGATCGGCCGGGAACCCAAAGCCTCCACCAACCGGCGCAGTTTGCCCAGACTCCCCTCCCCGGTCCGCGAGGTCGGAACGAGAAGATAGGGCGCCCCATCGTACAGGAAAGGGTCCGCCGCCTCGATCCCCGCCCGCTCGGAGCCGGTCATGGGGTGGCCACCGATCAGTTCAACCCCCACCGGCAGGCTTTCCGCCGCCCGGTCCACCCATCCCTTGACGCTACCCAGGTCGGTGACCACCGTACCGGAGGACAGTCCGGGTGAAAGCTGTTCCAACACCGGCAGGAGTTGACCCACGGGCACGGCCAGGACCACCAGGTCCGCCGCGGTCACCGCGGTCAGGTCGGCGGCCAGGGAGTCCACGGCCCCCCGCCGGACGGCTTCCTTCCCGGTCCAGCCGCTACGGGCGTAGCCGATCACCTCCGCGGCCAAACCCTTGCGCCGCAGGGCCATTCCCAGAGAACCTCCCATCAAGCCCAGGCCGACGATGCCGATGCGGTCGAAAACGGGCGGTTCCC
>JAJZBP010000297.1 GCA_021798855.1 Bacillota bacterium | reverse complement strand
AAGCCGATAGGTTTGTCGGGGTGCAAATCGATCCGGCCAGCCTGGCCAACACCGCCAATTTCCATGCTCCGTTCAATCATCCGGTCCAGGGCGGTGAGCCGTTCCGCCTTGATCTGGTTGTCATGCTCGCGCCGGATGTCCTCGACGCTGCGCGGCCCAAGCATCTCGGTGGCCACCTTTGCAGCTTGAAAGCGGAGGCCGTAGGAAATATATTTCCGCGGCATGACCAGGTCGGTCTGGTCCTGCTTAAGTCCTCTGACCAGGACGTGGGTATGAGGGTTGTCGGTGTTGTAATGATCGACCGCCAACCACTGCAAAGGTGTTCCCAAGTCCTTCTCAATGCCGGCCATCACACGACGGATATACAGCTTCAACTCGGGCAGATTGTCGGCATTCTCAGCGGAAACGATCAGACGAAAATGGTGCCGGTCCTGCTCCCAATCCTTGACGATCTGGCGGGCATCCAAGCCTTCCTGGGCAGAGTCATAAAACACCCCATGCTTGCCGTCCAGACTGGCGCTCTCGCGGCCTATATATGAGACATGCCGCAGCGCACTACCATGGACCTTTCCGGGCCGATGTCGGCTGACATGAACCTTGACCACCACCCGTTGCAGGCGATCAAAGCCCGTACCCTGGCCGGTTCCACGACCGGCCTTGCGAACCTTGGATGCGGCGGAACTTCGCCCCGTAAATCCAGCGAGTCGGCGGGCCAATTGGCTGTTGACGCTCGGCTCACCATCGTGGCCGCCGCCCATGCGGCCAACGTGATTATTATCGCATGGATCGGAGCGTATACCGGATGCCGGAGAGCGGCCGAGGCCGTTTCTGGATGCCTTTTCTGAATGTCGTTGGGATCGAGACATGGGTGCACCTCATGGGGTAAAACTCGTCGGTCATGGCCGGAACCCGGCAGAACCTGGAATCATCGCGGGGTTCTTCGTAAGTGATGCTGAAACAGGCACCTATAAAATTCTGGGTTCTGCTCCTTTAACTTGCCTTCCATTACTTCCGGGGTTTTCATCGCCTTTAGCCTTCCAACTTAATTACGTTTGTCATCAATAAAGTCATCACAGTCAATTATACCTAACGAAAGACGAACGTCAAGTCGGGAGAAAGCGGAGAACATGGGGTTGGGTCATCCAGTGGGCCATCAGGGCATTGGATCCGGGGTAAATTGCAGGGGCAATGGTAGTGCAGAATGGGATCGGATGTGGCGCGGTACGGAGCGTAGTCATGGGGGTCGGTGTACCGGAAACAAGGCGCACCGGGGCGGTACCGGCCGATGGAACGGGAGCAATGCGGCATGGCTTCGGACATAGCGGCAGGGCAAAGATTGGATGTCCTTGGCGGCGTGTCAGCGGCGTGATCCAACCATCCTATCGGGCATGAGTTGGGCGTATCCGGCGGGGAGTATTGCGCCATCAAGGAGGGGAAGAGTTCGGGCGGTAATGGACCTTAATGGCTGCCGGATGAACTGCGTTTAATCGTCGGGGTTGTGGCATCCTGCGACACCTTGACCAAGGCTTGATCCAGCCATTTCGGCAGACCCTATTGCAAGCCAATGGATAGGGGCGGTGTTCCTCTGAAGATGGTAACAATGGCCCGGATGATTCCGCTTGGGGTGGGATCAGTCGGGCAAATTTTTGAGGGAATTACGCGCTGTCCGTCTTCCTTCCGCCTTTGGCTTGATCCCGGTTCAAGGCTGGCATCCCGGTTGGGATTAGGGTTGGGATTCCGCCTCTTGAATCGGATATAAAACCGTTTGGCCAGCCAAGGTTTGCAGGCTGAATCCTCGGGGGTTGGATCGGCTGGGCCGGGCGATCACGGCCATAAACCCGTCGCCGAAGATGGATTCCCATTGTTGTAACCGTTCACGGGCCAAAACGCCACAAATCATTTAAATTTCACTATATTATAGGACTTGCCACTAAAAATGACCTCAAAAACACGCTGGAGCCGTCCATCACCGTTGTTATTTCGCTAATTTCGCCGCTTTTGCCCGTGAACGGTTACCCATTGTTGCATATCTTTCCGGCATTCCCGGTTCAATGGGCCAGCCCACAGTAGCCAGTGGGGGCCGGTCTTGGCCATATAAACCACAAGGTGAAAAGACCGTAAGTGAGCGCCGGCAAACAATGCTCGCTTGGCTTCATCGACCCGGATATAGGGAAGTTTTTCCTGTTTGAACCAGCCTTCAACCTGCTGGCGGAAAGGAATTTTACTTACTTTGTCGCCTGGCGGGATTGACGCGGTGCAAGGGTTTGCCGTCATGGCTATATCCGGCTGGGATACTCCATCCAGCCCGTTGGCCGGTATGGTTGGGTTCTCGTTGTGGGACGATACCGGCATTGCGCTGCCATCCCCGGCCAGACCATGGCCGGGGATTTTCATCACGTCTGTAGCCACAATCGCCATGGCCTCCGGTGGGCGCTTGGCGTCGCCTTGGCGGCATATTGCTTCCGCATGACCGGGTGAATTCGCCGATTGATCATCGACCTGTCTGCCTAGCCTGACTTCCCCCCGTGGTGAGCAAAAGTCCTTGATTTACCGGCCTGCGGCGGTAATGCACTTGCTACATTCAACCCGGTGCCCAGGCCGGCGGCTGGGTAAACAGTGGCAGCAGCCCCAGTTGACCGAGGATGGCGTTGAGGTCTTTGGGCACGCGGGTAACCTTGGTTTTCAAGGTTTGGCCTGCC
>JAJZBP010000296.1 GCA_021798855.1 Bacillota bacterium | reverse complement strand
TTCTGGGAGACGCTCGGTTTGTTTTCCGCCGGCTCGTCGCCCAAATCGGCCAAAAGTTGTCTGAGAAACTGGATCGCTTCCCGCCGCATCGTTATGAGCTGCCCCTGCAGCAGGGCCGCCTCGTCCCGCGCCCGGGCGGCTTCGGCATTGCTCCGGTCCAGAATTTCCCGGGCCTCGGTGCCGGCCGCGGCCACCCGGCGGGCGGCATCCTGCTGGGCTTGGATCATGGCCATCCCCACGGCATTTTCCCTGGCCTCCAGTTGGACGATCCGCTCCCGCAGGATTTTCAGCTCCCGCTGCCAACCGAGCGCTTCCGCTTGGGAATCCGCCTTCTCCCGCTCCAGTTGCTCCAACCGGCGGGCCTGGATGGCCACGTATTCCCCAACCTGTTTCCGGTCGAAACCTCTGAATCTGACGTTAAACCCCATGCCCTTTCACTCCCCGTATCGCTCTTCTTCCGCCAAGACGACGGTCAACCCCTCGGCGTTCATGGAGGCGGTGGCCTGCGGAAAGATGCGGCGCACCGTCTCCAGCATCTTTTCCGGCGCGCCCCCACACCTTGCCGTAAAGTACCCTCCGTCGAATTCCTGCCCGCCCAACCCAGAGAATCCCTCCACGTCCCTCACCGCCGCCAGGAAATGGTAGAGGGAGGCGATTTCCCGCAAAGGGCCGATCCGCACTCCCCACACGCCCCCCGGCGCCGGCGCTGCCGGAGGTCCGACATTCCGGTCCCGGTTTTGGTCCGCCTCCGGCGGGCATTCGCCGGATTCAACCGGCTCCCTTTTGGGTTGGTTGCCCGGGTAAGGGATCACGGTGCCACCGTGGACGGCCGGCAGACGCTCCAGCCGTGTTTCCGCATCCCGCAGGTGACGGCAGGCCGATCCCAGTCCGTCCAATGCTTCCATGACCTCCCGCAGAGCGGCGGAAGGGTCCGGCGCCGCTTTTCCCTTCAACTGATCCATGGCCGCTCCTCTTCGAAAGCAACTCCATACCTGTACCGTCCCGCCTGGTCCTGCGATCTGTGCACCACCTGACCCGACAACCTGACCGGAGGGCCATGGCCGGGCGATTCAAGGTAAATGTAAAGATGACTCGCCGCCGGCACCGGAAACTCGGACACGATGCTGGCGCCGCCCGCGCTCAGGTCGGTGATCTGACCGTCGAGCATGGAGTCGTCCGGGTCGCCGTTCGCATAGGGAGTGAAGCGGATCTTCCGGCTGTATTGCACCCTCACCCGCGGATCACGACGTCGGTCCACGAAAATGGCCCGTTCGGCCAACCCAAGCAACCACTCGTCCCCGCAGGGCTGGAACGAGGAAATCGCCGCCAGGTAAAGGCTCTGGTCGACCTTTTCGGCAACACACCCTTCCAGGTTGAAGTCCTTCACCTGTTCCTTGTCCACAAACCCGACGACGAACGTCTTGGCGCCGACCGCCTTCAGCACCACCAAGCGGCAACGCAACCTCCTGGTGGCCGGATCGTAAACCGCCAGTCGGTCGCCGTCCCGCAGGGGATATTCAGTCGTCGGCGTGGGCCGGCCGTGGAAACGCCCCCGTCCGTTCCTCCCGTTTGGCTTGAGGATTCTTTGTAAAAGACCCATGAACCGTCCACCCCCCGCTCCCGCGTCCGAAAGTTACCCAAAATTTCGCCAAAGGCAACGCAAATCCTTTTGGCCATCCCCGGGTTGCCGATGGGCAGGATCAATGGGTCAGGTTCCAGGCGCTGACGGCGGAGACGTCGCCGGAATAGATGAATCTGTTCATGTTTCCCTTGATGTCGCGCAGGATTTTCTGCCGGCTCGCCCGGTTCGTCTGGGCCTCGAAAAGGGCAACGTTGTTGAGGAAATAGTCATATTGCACCGGATCGCCCAGATTGGCGTTGCGGCGCATGACGGAAGTGACCGCGGGAAAATCAATGAACAACCGGGTCAGCATCTTTTCGACCTGCCCGGGCCGGTTTTGCACGTTGCGCACGTCGCTCATCACCCGTTCCTGCAACCGGACGTAAAAGCCGCCGCCGGGGGCCGGGGAAAACCCGAACACGACGCCGGCCGCCACGACCAGGGTGACGGCGGTGGTCAAAGCGGAGATCATTTTGCCTTTAACGAACATGGTCCTCCCCCTCCCTTCCGGCGAAGACCTCCCGAAAAACCGCCAACCGTTGGGCGCAGAAACGGTCCGCGGCCTCCCTGCGCGCCACCCTACCCGCCAGTCGGTCGAGGGACCGGGCGATTCGGCGGGGGTTTTCGGAGACGCAACACCCCAGGCCCTCCGTTTCGAAGCCGGCGCAGCAGGGAATCTCATTGGTGAAGAGAACGTATTTGTAATTGGCCACGTAGTCGGCCACCTTCACCGAGTCGCATTGGAGGGCTTTTTGGCCCCTGGAGGAGGAATAGGCCACCAAACCGAAGTGGATCTTGCGGTAAAACGCCTGCAGGCGGGTTTTGTCCGCCACCGCGCCCCAGAACTCAACCTCGCGCAGGGCCGATCTCTGGCAAAAAGCCCGGTATTTCGCCCGCAGGGGGCCGTCTCCCACCACGGTCAGCCCCGGCCGGACGCCTTCCGGCAGGCCGGCCAAAGCCTCCAGGAACGGCGACAGGTCCTGTTCCTCCGTCAGGTGCCCGATGAAGCCGAGTTGGAGCCGGGCCGCCTCCGTCGGGCTGGGGAGGGGAGTTTCCAGGAAACGCAGCGGCAGGTTCGG
>JAJZBP010000295.1 GCA_021798855.1 Bacillota bacterium | reverse complement strand
TTCTCAGACAACTCTTGGCCGATTTGGGCGACGAGCCGGCGGAAAACAAACCGAGCGTCTCCCGCAACTCGCCGGAATTGCGGCAGTCCAACCGGGCCTGAGCCGGGATCGCAGGATCGCCGGCAAACGCTCACCCCCCGTCCGTGCCAAAGCGCCCAACCGGGCGCTTTGGCAATTTGGGCCGTTGGGCCATATGCAGTTGTTATGAGGTGATGGGAAATGCAAGCGAACCAATTCGCCCTCATCTCGGCCTGGGGCACGGCCGAGATCCTGATCATCGGTGGTGGATTGCTGCTGGGGCTGATCGGTCTTGGTGTGCTGGCCCTTTTCAGCAAGAATCCGGCGCGAAATCTGGAGAGGGTCTGGAACGGCGACCATTGGGGACTCATCCATACCCTGGTTATCGTATACAGCCTGACCCTGATCTTCGCGCTCGGCCTTGACAGCCAGTTTCTTCCCAAGTATGCCTTCCAGGCGATCATCGGCGCCGTCATGGGTATCCTCGGCGCCGGTCTGGCCCACGGACTGGCCAAGCCGGGATCAAAAAACGGCGGGCCACCTACGGGATGACGGGCAGGGACATCCGGGCCAGAGCCAGGAGCGGCGCCGGGTAGACCCCCAGGAACAGGGTCACCAGGGCGGCGGTGCCCACCGTCAGGCCCCAAGGCCAAACGCTGGGCCATTTGTGGGTTTCTTTGGCCGGAACCCAGTAGAGGTAACGGATCACCCGGAAATAGTAGAAAAACGACAGGACCGAATTGCCGAGGGCGACGGCGGCCAACCAGACGGATCCGCCGGCCACGGCGCCGTAGAAAAGGAAGAATTTGCCCATCAGGCCGGCGGTGAAGGGCAGTCCGCCCAGGGACAGCAGGAAAACGGTGAGACAAAGGCCGGCCCAGGGCAGCGAAAGGCCAAGGCCGGCCACGCTTTCCACGTCCTCTTTTCCGGTGACGGCATCCGTGTACGCCAAAACCGCGAAAGCGCCGATGTTCATAAAGGTATAGGCCATCAGGTAGAAGAGGGAGGCGGACAGGGTGGCGGCGGTCGGCACCGCCAAGGCAATCAGGACGTAACCGGCCTGGGCGATGCTGGAATAGGCGAGCATCCTCTTCAGGTTGTTCTGCCTCAGCGCCGCCAGGTTGCCCAAGGTCATGGTGGCCACGGAGAGGATGGCGAAAGTTTCCCGCCACCACGGGGCGGCGGCTGGGAAGGCTGTGATCAGCACGCGCAACAACACGGCGAAAGCCGCCGCTTTCGAAACGGCGGACAGGTAGGCGGTCACGGGGGTCGGCGCCCCCTCGTAGGTGTCGGGCGCCCACATGTGGAAAGGAACCAGCGCCACCTTGAAGCCGAAGGCGACCACCAGCAGGAACATGGCCGCCAAAAACAGGAGGTGGGCGTTGCCGGCCGGCGGATAATGGAGATTGATCAACCTGAGGTCCAGGGAACCGGACAGGCCGTAGAGGAGGGAAGTTCCGTAAAGGAAGACGGCCGAAGACATGCCGCCCAGCAGAAAATACTTGAGGGCGCCCTCGCCGGACCGGGCATCACGCCGAAAGGCGACCAGGGCGTAGGAGGAAATGGACAGGAGTTCCAACGACACGTAGATCGTCAGGAGGTTGGCCGAAGATACCAGGAGCATGGCCCCCAGGGTGGCCAGGAGCAGCAGGGAAAAATATTCTCCGGCCTCCCTACCCCGTCGCAGGAAGTAGATGGAGGAGCCGATGGTCAACAGGGTACCCAGGAGGAAGACGATTTGGAAATAGAGGTTGAAGTGACCGACGGAGTAACTCCAAATGCTCCCCTGCCGGCCGACGAAAAACTGCTTGAGCACCGCGCCCAGCGTCACGGCGACGCCGAAGGCGGCAAACGCGGCCAGGGACGGCTTGTAATCCTTAGGCAGGAAGATGTCGCCCACCATGACCAGCAGGGAAGCCGCCGTCAGGATATCCACCGGGGTCAGGAGGCCGTAGTTCAAGAGATGGCGCCTCCTTTCAGAAGCTGGGCCAGGTGCCCCATGGCCGGGTTGATGAATTGTCCCAAAGATGCCGGGAAGATTCCCACCGCCAACATCAACCCGATGAGGGAGACCATGGGGAGGATCTCCACCCAGCCGCGGGCGTCGGGGAGACCGGCCAGGGTGGGCCGCAGGGGACCGAAGAGTACCCGTTCGCCCATGTACAGGAGGTAGCCGGCCGTCAGGACGATGCCGGCACCCGCCAGGATGGTGGCCCAGGGCAAAACGGCGTAGGAACCGAGAAAGACGGTGAACTCGCTGGCGAAAATGCCCAAGCCGGGCAGTCCAAGGTAACAAAGGGCACCGATGAGGGTGGACCAGGCCCAAAGGGGCATCCGGCCAGCCAGACCGCCCAGTTCAGGGATCTGACGGGTGTGCGCCCGTTCGTAAATGATGCCCACCGCGAAGAACATGAAGGCCGACACCAAACCGTGGGTGAACATCTGAAGGACGGCTCCATCCAAGGCGATGTTGGTGCCGGCGGCGGCGCCCAAGAGGACGTAACCCATGCTGGAGATGCTGGCGTAGGCCACCATCTTCTTCAGGTCGCGCTGGGCCATGGCCAGGAAGGCTCCGTAAAGCACGTTGACCACGGCGAACACCGCCAAGACCGGGGCGAAGGCGTGGGCCACGGCTGGGAATAGGGTGAAATTCAGCCGCAGGATGCCGTAGGTGCCCAGATCGG
>JAJZBP010000294.1 GCA_021798855.1 Bacillota bacterium | reverse complement strand
CACGGAGCCGAATCTACAAAACATCCCCATGCGTTTGGAAGAGGGAAGGAGAATCCGCAAGGTCTTCCAACCAGTGGTCGCCGGAAATGTTTTTTTGGCCGCCGATTATTCCCAGGTCGAACTACGGGTTCTGGCCCACCTTTCGCAGGATGCCAGGCTGATTGCTGCTTTCCAGCAGGGAGAAGACATCCATACCCGCACGGCGGCGGAAGTGTTTGGAGTGGCTCCGTCCGAGGTGACCGCTTCACAGCGCACCCGAGCCAAGGGGATCAACTTTGGAATCGTTTACGGAATCAGCGACTTCGGTTTGAGCCGTGATGCCGGTATTACCCGGGCCGAGGCGGCGGAATACATCACCCGGTACTTTGAACGGTATCCGGAGGTGAGGGATTACTTGGACCGGACCGTTGCTCAGGCACGGGAACTGGGATACGTCACCACCATTTTGGGCCGGCGTCGCTACCTGCCTGACCTGCAGCACGGCAACCGGGCGGCCAGGTCTTTTGCCGAACGGGCGGCGATGAATACCCCAATCCAGGGCAGCGCGGCGGACATCATCAAGCTGTCCATGGTGGCGATCCGGCGGAGGTTAAAAAGCCACGGTCTCTCCGCCCGCATGGTTTTGCAAGTGCATGATGAGTTGATTTTTGAAACTGCTCCGGACAGGTTGCAGGAACTGGTAGGAATCGTGGTGAAAGAAATGAAAGAAGCCCATCCGTTGAGCGTGCCACTGGAGGTGGACGTCAAGGCGGGACCCAATTGGTATGACATGGAGACGATGGAGGGCTGATACAGTGCCGGAATTACCGGAAGTGGAAACGATCAAACGAACCCTCGCCGGTAAAATCACCGGGGCAAAAATTAAGGACGTTGAGATCCTGACCGCCAAGTTCATTCGCAACGTCCCCGTGGCCGATTTTCTGGAGAGGGTCAGGGACAAGCGGATCGTCGATATCAACCGACGAGGAAAGCGACTGATCCTGGACTTAGGGAAAGACTTCCTGGTGATTCACCTGATGATGGCGGGGCGACTGCTTTACCACGCCGCTGGCGACCCCAGGGCCAAACACACCCACCTGGTCTTTTGGCTGGATAACGGGGCGGAATTACGTTATGTCGACCTAAGACATTTCGGTGGCTTGTTTCTGCATGGCAAGGAGGATGATACCCCCTGGACATCCCTGGGGCCGGAACCGTTGGAGGACGAGTTCAGCATGGATTATTTTCAGCGTGTTTTGGGGAGCAGAAGAGGGAAGATCAAATCATGCCTCCTGGACCAAAAGTTGGTGGCGGGACTAGGGAACATCTATGCCGACGAATGTCTTTTCCAAGCGGGCATTCATCCGGCACGCGAGGCATCCTCCCTGGGAGGGACGGAGGTGGAACGACTGCACCGGGCCATCCGGGAAGTTTTAAGCGACGCCATCGCGCACAGGGGAACCACTTTTGCCACCTATGTCGATGGTGAGGGCAATAAAGGGGAATATGCTTCCATGCTCAAGGTCTATCGGCGGGTGGGGCAACCGTGCGCAAACTGTCGGACTCCGATTTCCAAGGTGCGCCTTGCCGGAAGGACGGCCCATTTCTGTGGAATGTGCCAGAAGGCCGGTGAAGGTTCGGCTGCGCACCGCGCCGATTAAAAGAAGGGGGACGAAGCGATGACCCACTTGGTATTGGAAGAGACTGACCGGGAAAAAGCCTTGGAGTTCGCCCGGAATCTTTGGGAAAAGCACAAGGTAACCGGGGAGATCCTGTTGAGGGAAGGTTCCGCCAGCAAGTGGTTGGTGGAGATTTCCTCCGAGAAGGAACTGAACCAGAATCTCTTGGAGAAAGTGAAAAAGAATCCGCTCAACGCCGACAGGAATTAAATAGTCTTGCGGATCATCGGTTTGACCGGGGGCATCGCGTGCGGCAAAAGCTCGGTTGCGGGGATTCTGGCCGAGTTTGGGGTGAAGATTTGCGACGTGGATGTCTTGGCCAAGGACGCGGTGCGGGCCGGCAGCAGCGGGCTGAGAGCGGTGGTGCAGGAATTCGGCGTAACTTTTCTCGACCCGAACGGTGAACTGAACCGGGAAAAGTTGGGCGCTGTTGTGTTTAACGATCCCCCAGCCAGGCGACGATTGGAAAAGATCATCCATCCATTGGTTCGCCGGGCCGTCGAAGAGCAACTGGCGGTATGGCAGCGGGAGGGAATCGAGGTTGCCGCGGTCATGGCTCCCCTCCTCCTGGAAACGGGAATGGAGAAAATGGTTGACGAGGTTTGGGTTGTGCTGACTCCAACGGAAGTTCAGGTTGAGCGCCTCATTCGTCGCAACGGGCTGTCGAAGGAGGCAGCCCTATCCCGGATGGCCGCCCAATGGTCCCAGGAGGAAAAGCGGCAAAGGGCCGATTTGGTCATTCTGAATGACGGTTCTCCGGTGGACTTGGCGGCCAAAGTGTCTGACATTTGGGCGGCACGATTCGGTTCTTCGGTAATGGATCACCATGGCGGACGATAAGATAGGATGAGGGGGCGGTGGGAAACTGAAAAGCAAAAATCGGAAAAAACTGTTACTTTACCTGGTGTTTTTTGCAATTGTGGTAGTTGCACTGTCTTCCAAGGATTTCTGGCGACTGTTTTATCCTTTCCCATACCGACAAACGGTGGAAATCCAGGCTAAGAAAAATGGTCTTGATCCTTTGTTGGTGGCAGCCGTGATCCGGGTCGAAA
>JAJZBP010000293.1 GCA_021798855.1 Bacillota bacterium | reverse complement strand
GATCAGGATGCCGCGGGTTAGGCAATTTTGAGCGATCTCCTCCAGGTCTTTTGGCGGATAGACCGCGCCCGTCGGGTTGTTGGGCGAGTTGATGATCAGCGCGCGGGTTTTGGCGGTGATCCGCGGACGCAGCACAGCGGCCGTCAAGCGGAAACCGTCCGTGGCCGCCGTGGGCACGAAAACCGGCACCCCGCCGGCCAGTTTCACCTGCTCCGGGTAACTTACCCAATGGGGGGAAGGGATCAACACCTCGTCGCCCTCGTTCAGCAACACCTGGAACAGGTTGTAGAGAACGTGTTTGGCGCCCACCGAAACGACGACTTCTTCCGGGGCATACTCCAGGCCGTTGTCCCGGCGCAGTTTCGCGGCGATGGCCTCCCGCAGGGCCGGGAGGCCCGCCGCCGGCGCGTACTTGGTCATCCCGTCCCGCAAAGCCCGGATGGCCGCCTCGACGATCGGTTCCGGGGTGGGAAAGTCGGGTTCCCCCACCCCGAAGTTGACCACGTCCAAGCCCTTGGCCAGCATGGCCTTGGCCAGGGCGTCGATGCCCAGGGTGGGGGACGGACTCATCCGTCGAGCCTTTTCCGCCAGGTATTCCAAATTGACCGTCTCCCTTTCAGCCTATGTTCAAAAGGTCGAAGGCTTTGGCCACTCCCTCCTCCGCGTTGGAGGAGGTGACCAAATCGGCGCGGGCCGCGACTTCCGGCGGCGCGTTGCCCATGGCCACGCTGGTCCCGGCGTATTCGAACATCCCCAGGTCGTTGTAATGGTCACCGATGGCCACCACCGTTTCCCGTTCGATTCCCCATTGCCGGGCCAGACAGGCCAGGGCGTTCCCCTTGTCGGCCCCGGGATGGGTCACCTCCAGGATGCCAATGGCATCATGCCCGTTGCCCAGATAGGCGATTTTGCCGCCGGGCCTTACGGACGCCCGCACCGCCCTTTTGCCGCCCAAGGCCGCCAACCGTCCCACCGGGGGCATCCTCCCGCCTCGGGCGATCTTTTTGATCCGGGCATCCTTCCCGGCCAGAAAGTCCCTGGTCGCCGGGTGGCACGGTTCCCGCCACAGGTAGAGGTCCTCTCCGACCAGGGGCAGGACGCAGGCCAGCACGTCCAATTCCCGCCGTTCCAGGAAGTCGACCCATCCCCAGATCTCGGTTTCGGGCAGGGCATGGGAGAAAAGCTCCTCTCCCTTTTCCGGATCGGCTACCAGGGCGCCGCTGCAGACGATCAGGGGACCTTCCCCGCCCAACTCCTCCCACGGCGGCCGGGCCTCCACGAGGGGCCGCCCCGTGGCCAGCACCACCCGCACGCCGGCCAGTTTCGCCCGCCGGATGGCCTCCTTCACGCCCGGGGTGATCTCCCCCTGACGGTTCAGGGTGGTGCCGTCCAAGTCGAGGGCCACCAGCCGCGCCCGGGGACTCACAGTTCCACCTGCCGGGACCGGCAGTGGCTGAAGCCGGTCACCGTCCGGTAACCGGCCTGCCGGGCGATCCGGGCGGCCAGGTCGATCTCTTGGCCCACTTCCTCGGGCCGGTGGGCGTCCGAGCTCAGGGTCAGGGGAATGTTCATCCGGTAGGCTTCCTGGAGCAGAGGGAGCGAAGGATAGGTTTCCGCGACCGGCCGGCGCAGGCCGGCGGTGCTCAGTTCCACGGCGGCGCCGGCCCCGGCGATTGCCCGCAGGGCAACCCCAGCCAAGGCCACCACGTCCCCCCTGGGACGGTGACCCCAGATTTTGATCAGGTCCAGGTGCCCGATGATTTGGAAGAGGCCGCTGGCGGCGCAGGCGGCAACCTCCCCGAAGTAGATCCGGTAAAGTTCGTCGGGGTCGTAGCGGTCGAAGCCGTCCCGGTGGTCGGGATGGTCGAAATTCCACTCCCCGATGTTGTGGACCGATCCGGTGGCGAAATCCCGCGGGAGGGTGCCCAGGAGGGCGCGGATGGCCGGTTTGCCGCCGGACCGGTAGTCGACCTCGACGCCGAACCGGACGGTGACCTCCGGGTAAGTCGCGGCGGTTTCCCGGACGGCCCGCCAGTCGAAAGCGGCGGCGTAGCGGTCGTGGTCGGCCAGGCCGATTTCGGCGATGCCCCTTTGCCTGGCGCATTCCAGGAAGGGGGCGATTTCCGCGGGGATGGGCCGGAATGCGGCGTGGCCCAGGGAGTGAACGTGGTAATCCAATAGCAGCGCGCTTCGCCTACCTTCCCGAGGAGTTTTCCGGGGGATCTGCCGGCTCGAACCGGCAGATCCGGACCAGGGGACATTCGCCGCAGCGGGGCTTCCGGGGGAAGCACAGGGTGTTGCCGAGCGCCACAATCTGGGCGTGGTAGTCGTTGTAGAGGGGAACGTCCGGGGACAGGCGGTGGAAAGTCTCCTGCATGGCCGCGTAGGTCACCCTTTCGTCCCAGAAACCCAAACGGGCGAAAATCCGCCGGGTGTAGGCGTCCACCACGAAGACCGGCTTTTCCAGGGCGTACAGGAGAATGGAGTCGGCCGTTTCGGGGCCGATTCCCCAGACGGCCAGGAGTTCGTCGCGGATGCCCGGCAGGCGGGCCCGCGCCATGACCGCCATGTCGCCGGCGTAACGCTCCTCAAGAAAGCCGACGAAGGCCTTCAGTTTGCGGGCCTTGACGTTTGGGTAGCGGCTGGGGCGGATCAGTTGCGCCAGGTGGGACTGGTCGGCGCCGCGCAAACCTTCCGGGGAGAAGATTCCCGCCGCCTTCAGGTTGCCG
>JAJZBP010000292.1 GCA_021798855.1 Bacillota bacterium | reverse complement strand
ATCAGGTTTGGGGCACGGACATCACTTACATTCGCCTGGCGAACGGTTGGCTGTACCTGGTGGCCTTTATGGACTGGTATTCCCGGTATGTGGTGAGCTGGGCCTTGGAGCAAAGCCTGGAGATAGCCTTCGTCTTGAGCGCCCTTGGCCGCGGTCTGGAGCAGGCCAAGCCCGGGATTATCAACAGCGACCAGGGGAGCCATTTTACAAGCCGGCAGTACATTAGCGTCTTGCAGGCGGCGGGGATCCAGATCAGCATGGACGGGCGCGGCCGGGCACACGACAACATTTTCACCGAGCGTCTATGGCGCAGCCTCAAGTACGAGGAGGTCTACTTGAAAGAATATGGCAGCCCCCGGGAGGCCAGGGAGGGAATCGCGCGCTACATAACATTTTACAACAATGAACGAATCCACCAACATCTAGGTTACAAGACCCCCGCGGAGGTTTACTTTGGAGGTGAGCATTGATACCTAATATCGCCAGAATTGGGTTATCGGGAAATCTTTCACTTACTATAATTACCTTGAATGGAGGGAGTTTGTGTAACAATAAACCCGTGAAAAATTTGTCTTGACAAAGGGGTCCACCTTATCCCCTCCTTCGGTTTGTCGGTTAGGTAAGCCGTAAGCACGAAGCAGTCGTTGCCCGTTGCCTTTATAACCACACACAGCCACTTTGGCCCGACAAATGTTTGCTCGTAATGCCGATAGTACAGGTTGGTTTGGGTATCGCTACACGACTGGCGCACAAAGGCCGGAGAAGCCAGAGCCTCCCCAATTGCATGAACCATGTTCTCCATTTCTGGATGCTGGCGAATATGGACTAACCGTTCTTCTGTCAATCGGACAATGCGGTTTTCGTAATCCATCAACCAGCGCACACTTTACGCCTCCGGTTTCCCCTTGGTCCCCATCCATTCATCTCCATCCTATCGAACACTTATTATTAATATACCACTTAATATACCACAAGCGGGAGCTTTTCCGGCTGGCCGCAGACCAGGCATTTGACTTCTTGGCCGTCTTTCACCGCCTCCACCTCCTCTCTCTCGTTGCCCCACTTCGCCCAGCCCGGCCTATCGGCACGGGCAAACAGTTCCACGTAAGGGCCGGGATACATGGCTTCGATTATGGCGTACACCTCGTCGGGTTTCTGCGAGTGCTGCCCTTTCGGAAAATGAAACACGGACGAACGCAGGCCGGAATCCAGCGGCCGGCATTGCCCACGGACGGCCACCAGCAACAGTTCGTGTTGGCCAGCCGCGTAGAATCCCCGCGTGAAGTTGTTCTTGACCCACGCAAGGTTTGTCTTATACTCGAATCCCCATGCTTTGATTACCTCAAGGGCGTCGGCCAGAAGCGGATTGGTGGCCCAAAGAAACAGCACGGCGTTGTTCAATACCAACCCTGGCACGTCCAGAGCACAAATGTCGCTGGTCGGCATGGTGGGGTACTGCTTGTCGGCCGAATTTTCAAACCCGGTGTTCTGGTACTGCCACGGCGGATCGGCGTATATGACTTGGTGCTTGCCCTCCGGCAGGGGGCCGGCTTCGCGCCGAAACAGCTTTGCTTCCCTGGTTGCCTTGCCGCGAAGCAGGTTGACGGCCGAAGCGTCTCCCGTTCCCAGGGACACCAGTGAGCCGGGGTTGGTTTCCTGCAATTCGCCGATCTGCCGCATAACCTTGGTCTGCTTGCGCTTGTCGGAGACCATGATCACCGGCGGCTTTGCCATGTTTGCCGCCGTGCCCACCGATACCCCCAGGTTTTTCGCCACCTCTCGCACCGTCGCGCCGGACTGCCGCATTTCGACGGCCTGCTCCCGGCGGTCGGCAAGTTCGTCTTCCGTGGGCATTGTAGCGGGGCGGATCTTGCCGTCAAATCCGGTTATTTGTTCAACTTCGTCATTTGGCGAAGTTGAACACCAGCGATGTACGGTAGCTTCTCCCACCCCCAGCACCTTCCCTATCCAGGGAAAGCTCTTCCCTTCTCCCCGCAGCCTGCCGGCCTCCCCTTGCTTCCATTCCCGGCTCACCTGCCGCTTTCGCCAAAACTGTTTGGCACGGCTCACCCGCCGGCCCGGTAATCCCCGGCGGCCACGGCCAACGCCACCAGACCACCGCGAAACCGCCCAGGTTCCTCCTCCTTCAGGAGAAAACCATCCCGTTTATCCCTCGGCACCTCCCCGTGTGCGAAGATGACACCAGTATTCCACCGTGGCCTTGTCCCACCACGGCTCCGGTCGCTGGCTGGTCACCAGGTACTCCAGTGCCTCATGACACTTGCGCTCATAGCCGTAGGCGATGATGGCCACCACCAGAGGGTGGCTGCACATCCTCCCGGTTTCAGACAGGAATTCTTCGATTGGCCTATCTTGGCGTTGGATGTTACACCCCTTGCATGCGGCCACCAAATTGTCGGCGATGGTGATGCCTCCCCGGGAGGAGGGAACCAAGTGATCCACCGTGTTGGCCGGTTCGCCGCACCAGACGCAGATGCTCTGATCCCGCCTAAAGGTTTTGCGTTTGGCATGGCGCTCCGAGAAGGGGTTCCAGTAGAGACGAATGGTTGTCCCATCATCAACCCATTCCGCCGCGCCACAGGACACCATCTCCTCCGCCGTACCCTTGGCGGTGAGGCTGACCGGCACCCCCTGGACATCCAGGACCTTTATCGTTTTTTTCCGTGTGCGGTTCATCCTTTGGCGGTGGCGGGTCAGGGCTCGACCAC
>JAJZBP010000291.1 GCA_021798855.1 Bacillota bacterium | reverse complement strand
GACGTGGTCAAACGGGGAAGGTACATAAACCTGGTGCTCAGCGGCGGGGTGGCCATGGTTGACGTGCCGGATGTAACCGGGCAACCGCTGACCCAGGCCCGCGTGGCCCTGGTGGCGGCGGGCCTGAAAGCCGGCCAGGTCAGCTATCGCTACAGCGTCAGCACGCCGGCCGACAGTGTGGTGGGGCAAAGCCCGGGCGGAGGGTCGAAAATCCGCCAGGGGGCCATGGTCAAACTGGTGGTGAGCAAGGGGCCACCGCCGAGTGTGCTGACCCTGCCGGATTTGTCCGGGCAGACCCTGGGCAACGCCGAGGCCATCATCAAAGACATGGGGCTTTTCGTCGGCAGCGTCACGTACCAAAACGATCCCACGGCCCCCTTCGGCACCGTGCTCAGCCAAAGTCCGGCCGCCCAGTCCCAGGTCCAAAGCGGTGGCAGCGTGAATCTGGTCCTGAGCCAGGGCCAGGGTGTCTCCGGCACCGCCCCCCAGGGATATATACAGGTGGTGGTTCCGGCGAACGCGCCGCCGAACAGCATGGTCAGCGTGGAGGTGGACGACCAGACGGGGAGTCACGTGGTCTACACCGGTTCCCGCGGGCCGGGGGACAATTTTTCCGTGAACTTTGTGTGGTTCGGGAACACCGGGCAAATCATGGTCTACCTGAATGGAACCCTGCTTCAAAGCTCACCGCTCACCCCGGGTTGAGGTGGTTGGAAAAGTGATCCGAGAATTGGCGGAAGGGATCGTCGTCCGATCCTTTTCCAAGACCAACCTGGTCCTGCCCGCGGACCGGGACTGGACGGGGCTTTTGCTTTGCGAAACCAGGGGCAGGCTGCGGCTTGGCCGGAACAGGATCTACACCGGCGACCGGGTACTTTTTCGGCCGGGAGACGGGGGGAGGGGCCGCATCGAAGAGGTGAGGCCGCGCACGACCATCCTCTTCCGGCCACCGGTGGCCAACGTGGAGCAGGCCGTCTTGGTGTTTGCCGCGGCGGAACCGGATCCTTCCCGCCTTCTGCTGGACAGACTTTTGCTGGTCGCGGCGGTCGCCGGAATCCGGCCCGTCATCTGTTTAAACAAAATGGATTTGGGTGCGGAGGACTTTTCCCTCTATCGGGATCTGGGGTATCCGGTGTTGACGGCGAGCGCCCGCACCGGCGAGGGTTTGTCGCAACTGGCGCAAAGACTGCGCGGGAAGGTTTCGATTTTGATCGGACCGAGCGGTGTGGGCAAGTCAAGTTTGCTCAATGCCCTGGACCACGACCGCCGACTGCCCACTGGAGAAGTTTCGTCCAAACTGGGTCGAGGGAGACACACCACCCGTTGGGTGGAGATCCTGCCGGTGGGTGATGGGTTGGTGGCCGATTCCCCGGGGTTCACCAGCCTCGAATTGCATGACATTCCCTCGGGGGAACTGGCCGGTTTTTTCCCGGAGATGGCCGCACTGGTTGGCTCGTGCCGGTACGCAGGTTGCCTGCACCGGCGGGAGCCGGGTTGTGCCGTCCGCGCCTCAGTGGGGGAAACCGTCGATCGGCTTCGTTACGACCATTATTTGTTTTTTTTCGCCGAATGCGTGAAGGAGGATAACCCTTGGTCAAAATAGCGCCGTCGGTTTTGGCGGCTGATTTCGCTCGCTTGGGGGAGGAGGTCCGCAAGGTTGAAGCGGCCGGGGCGGACATCATCGACATCGACGTGATGGACGGACGCTTTGTCCCCAAGCTCACCTTTGGATCGCCGGTGGTGGCCGCCATCCGACCGGTGACCAGGCTGCCGTTGGATGTTCACCTGATGGTCGAACAACCGGAGAATTTGTTGGCAGACTTCCGGCGTGCGGGAGCGGACTGGATCACCGTACACGCCGAGGCCTGTCCCCACCTGCACCGGGTTCTGGGGCAGATCAGGGAAATGGGATGCCGGGCCGGCGTGGCCGTCAACCCGGCCACGCCTCCTGCCGTTTTGGAATACGTGCTGGACGTGGCCGATCTGATCCTGGTGATGACCGTCAACCCGGGTTTCGGCGGACAGCGTTATTTGGAATTGGTGGAAGGAAAGATTAGAATCATCCGGAGGATGCTGGATGAATTCGGTTCGCCGGCGGAACTGGCGGTGGACGGAGGGGTTACCCTGCAAACCGCGGGCGGAGCGGTCCGTGCCGGCGCCGGGATCCTGGTCGCCGGCACGGCCGTGTTCGGCAGTGCGAACTGGGGTTTGAGCCTGGAGGCTTTGCGCGCGGTTTGAGCCCGTGTCCCGGCCGCTCCACCGGCGAAGCCTCCGGGAAACGTGAGGCCCGGGCGCGCCAAACCTCAACGCCGAACCCACACCCGGCGCCGACGCTAAACTCCGGCGCTTACTCCGAAGCCATGGGCACCCCCCGGGGAGCCTTTTTGCTGTGCAGGAAGATGGCCAGGAACGCCCCGGCGAGAGTGATGACGGCGGTGAGCACGAAGATCTGGTCCACCGCTCGGACGAAACCCTGACCTTGGATCAGGTTGAATAGGGTGGTCAGGAAGGACGGCGAGGTCGGAGTGCCGTGCAGGTTCGCCTCGGCGATGTCGAGGGACAGCGAGCCGGGGCTGTAGGCGTTGGCCAGGTTGTTGACGAAACCGGCCTGGTATCCCTGCAGGGCGGCGGTCAATCCCGCCAGGCTGAAGGAAGCGCCCACCATGCGCACGATATTGGAGAGGGCACTGGCGCTTCCGATCTTGGACTGGGCGAGGAAAGAAAGTCCGGCGGTG
>JAJZBP010000290.1 GCA_021798855.1 Bacillota bacterium | reverse complement strand
AGGCCTGGATCGCTTCTTCTTCCCGGCGCTCGCGTTGCATGCGGCTAAAATGTTCCGCGATTATCCAAGGATAAACCAGACCTTTGGCCGGAAAAAACGTACTCATCACCGAAGTTTCCAGCGCACCGGGCCGGATCTGCATGTCTTTCCCGGAAACCATCACCGCCGTGGCTCGCGATGAGTTTAGGCCGTCGTTACCATAGTCGAAACGGTATTCATGAGGCGGCACAAAAGTGGCCCCCGCTCCGCCGGGCGGGGTAACAGTCTGGGTCTTTGGCTCTTCCGTTCCTGCCAACTGAAACGTTTCTGGAATTCCCGAGGAAACCCGCAGATACCGCCGGGCACCCGCATCATCAACTCCGGACAATTCCACAGTTTCTTCGGTGTTCATTTCGCGAAACAGGGTGGTCATGGTCTCTTCGGTAACCACCGCCATTCCCCGCCAACCAGCCAGCCTAACCGCCAACTCCGGGTTGTTGGCACCTGTAAGCAAAAAAATACCTTCCAAAAGGGCCGTCTTGCCCACGTTGTTCTTGCCCGTGATCAGGTTCACCCGCTCCAGGGAACCGATGTTAAAATCGCCAAAGCACCTAAAATTCTTCAGGGTTACGCTTGTGAACAACCTGCCCGCCCCCTCACCTTTCCCAATCCTATTGCACCGCGGAGGCCAACCTCTCGATCCGCTTGACCGCGATCGCGCAGGCATTGACCTCTTGCTCATCATGGGAAAACGCCGCACGCAGGATCCCCGGCGCCGGCACCATCAGGCCGGCGATGGAGATGACGGCCTTGGCCCGCGGCTTCCCCTGAAAATCCAGGGTGAAAGGGATGCTCAAGAGCGTCTCGCCGTTCAAACCGACCTCCAAGTGACAGATCATCTTGGCCGAACCGTTCCCGTTTTTCTCGGCGGCGGCGAAAACGAAAAAATGTTGGAAATAAATAGGAAAATCGGCGGAGCTGACCTCCTCTAAGATGTTGAAAATGGAAATATTGTTGGTTTCGGCGTCGCGGACGACGCCTTCGGCGCAGAGCAGGGCATTGGAACTGAGCATGTTCGTTTTCCTTTCCCGGTGGAAAATTTCTATGGGAGAATTCGCCTCCGGGGCGCTTTGTTCCTCCCCGGAGCCGGGTCCAGGGCATAGGCCAAAAAACCGGCGCAGGTGGCGAAGGCCGCCCCCGTGACCAGGGCGCCGTTTCGCGGGTCAACCGTTTCGCAGGCCAGGCCGCCGTCCAATGGGGCGGTCGCCAAAAGGCGCAGGGCCTCCTCGCGGCGCGGGGTGAGCAAAAGGTTGGCCAGGGACAGCACCCACGGCTGGGCGGCGTGGCGGCAGCCCGGCCCGCCGTATGGTCCGGGGTGATAATGGGGATTGGCGCGGGAGTAAATCCAGGCCAGGGTGGCCGCGTACACCGGGTGGTCCGGCGAACAAAAGCCGTGGTGGGCGAGGAGGCCGAGGCTCCCTGGCGGGGAGTCGTACAGTTGGTGGCCGCCGTCGCCGTCCACCGCCCAGGCGAACATTTGGCCCGCAGGGCCGTCAACCACACCAAACTCCCAAATGGCCGCCTCCAAGCGCGCCGCCTGATCCCGGGTTGCGGTCGCCCACGGTTCGCCGAGCCGCTCGCCCGCCCGCGCCGCCGCCAGGAGCGCCCGCCAGGTCAGGACGTTGTCGTAAATCAGGTAGGGATGGGCGGGGGGGTCGTCGGAAGGGTCCAGGAAGGTGGCGTACAGGTCCCGGCGCGGGTGCCGCCAAGGGTGGAGAAGCGCCAAAAGGCGTGGTAGCCCCGAGCGGAAGGGTTCCTCCCCGGCCAGGGATTCGCCGGTGAACGCCTCATAACGCTCCAGGGCGAGGAAATAAGCCGCCCACTGGTCCAGTTCGAAGCCGGGATAAAGGACGCTCCCGTCGGGATAGTGGGCGTGGACGCCCGCCGCGCGCAGGTGCCGGGTGAAGCCGACCTCCAGGATCTCCCGGGCACGCCGCGGCTCCACCAGGAGGACGCCGGGCAGGCTCCAGAGGAAGGTGTCCCTGGCCCAGAAGGCCGAGGCCACGTAGTACCGCGGGCTGCGGGAGGTGACCAGGACCGTTTCCTCCCGGTCCAGGGTCCGCCCGGAGGCGTAGAAGTAATTGAAAAAGAGGTTGCGGTTGAGGAGGCGGTCCAGGCGGGCGGTGTGACCGGACCCGCCCGGCCCGCCTCGCGGGGCCACGGTGCGGCTGCGTTCGTCCAGCCAGCCGCGCAGTTCCTGCAGGAGGCTTGCGGCGCCCCGTCTGACCAGGTGGACCGCCCAAAGGGATGCCCCGTCCCGCTCCCGGTTGAACGCGGCGTAGAGGGCCAGGGCGGCGCGTTCCCCGGGCTGGAGACGGAAGGAGCGAGCGGCGCGGAAAACCGCGCCGGCAACCTCCGGCTCCCAAGTGGCGCCGGGAACCAGAGCGGCCAGGGCCGGCCCCCCCGCGTCGCGGGAACCCTCCCTGACCAGGGCGCCCGTCCAGGAATCTATTGTCGCCGCCGCCGGACCCATTCGGCGGGAGGAGAAAACCTTTTCCCACAGGTTCGCCGCGCCGGCCTCCCAGCCCAAAGTGAGGTCGCACGGTCCGGCGCCGCGGTTTTCCGCCTCCAGGAGACAGCAAAAGCCCTTCTCGCCCAGAGGGGCGAAGACGGTTCCCGTCACGATCAGCCCACCTTGAGAGCAGGTCCAGCGCGGCACCCAATCGGCCAACAGCTCCCAGGACAGCGCCTCGCCCGTCGAACGGTTT
>JAJZBP010000289.1 GCA_021798855.1 Bacillota bacterium | reverse complement strand
GCGAGACCGCGTTTCGCCTGCGGGGTGTTGCCGGCCAGCGTTACCTGGGCACCTCCTTGGGTTTCGGCGCCGCGGGAGTGAGCCTGCAGGTGTTCGGCACCCCCGGCAACGACCTGGGAGCCTTCATGGACGGGCCGGCGATCGAAGTTTTCGGCAACGCCCAGGACGGAACGGGCAACACCATGAACGACGGGCGGATCGTGGTCCACGGCAACGCCGGGGACATCACCGGCATGTCCATGCGGGGCGGGGAAATTTTCATCCGGGGGGACGTGGGCTACCGGACGGCCATCCACATGAAGGAATACGGTGAGAAGAAACCCCTGCTGGTCATCGGGGGTACGGCGCAGGACTTCTTGGCCGAGTACATGGCCGGAGGAACGGTGGTCCTCCTGGGGTTGGAACTGACCGCCGGCAAGGCCCACCGGGCCAACTTCATCGGCACGGGGATGCACGGTGGGGCCGTGTACATCCGGGGCCTGGTGGAGCCCGGCCAGCTGGGCAAGGAAGTCGGAGTGGTGCCCGGGGCCGACTTCGGTGAAGGCGACCGGCGGGTTTTGGCGGCGGCCCTGCGGGCTTTCGCCGGTCACTTCGACCTGGCGGCGACGGCGGACGTCCCGGCGGAGGAATTCATCAAGCTTTATCCCAAGTACCTGCGGCCCTACGGGACCAAGTACGCTTACTAAAAAAAGAGTGGAAATCGAAAGAATCCAGTAATGACGCGGGTCGCTTGGCGTGGATAAACTTGGGAGAATGTGCATTTTAACATTTAGGCACTAATTGTTTTCCACGGCGAAAACATAGGAGCCATAGCCAAGGGCTATGTCCGAAATATCGCTTCCCGGCGCCCCGCCGGACTGGTAACCGGCGACGTGGCAGGCCTGCCCGCAGCCAGCCTTGTTCTGGAAGACCTCAACGTCGCCGCCGTTTCCGGGAACGTAGAGCAGCCCGTCGGTAGCATCCCATGCGGGGGAAGAGGACACCCCCTGGAGGCCGAAAGCTCCCTGGCCAAAGGTGGCCACCTGGCCGGTCACCGGATCCATGGCCACCAGCCAGGCGGGGGCGGGGGAAGTGACGAAGATTACCGCGCCGTCCCCACCTCCCCCGACCCCGGCAAAGCCTACGGAGATGCAGGCGGGAGAGGTGGTGATGTTATCGGCGGTGGAGGACGAGTCGATTTGGGTGGTCTGGTAGGACCAAGGTAGGTTCGACGGATTGGTCACATCTCCACAGGTAATTGGAAAGGTCAACCTTTTTCCTGTTTGTCATCAAGGATAGCTTGGCCGCCGGGCTATCGGGTGCAATCCGAATCCAGATTACGCGGCCATGGCCCGCCGCCGGGTCGAGGATGATTTATCCTTGTTCTGCGCGGGGAGGCGTTGCCATGAGCTTCAAGTTCTAAACCTTGGGATTTGAAAGGTCATCCATTAAAGCATCGACATCTGAGAAGGACCCACTTACCCGTCCAGCGGCTATATCTGCGTCCGCTTCTCGTTCGGCCTCCTGCCAATCCACCCGGTGAAAGAAAGCCTCATCTTTTGGCACCAACACATGGGGCTTAAGGAGTAAGTGGCCGTCGTCCGTGACCTCAATGACCAGAAAATCCCCTGGTGTTAAGTTCAGCATCTTCCGCATCTCAATCGGAAGGCTGACCTGCCCCGCAGCAGTTAACCTTACTAAATTGGTCACATTCACCACTCCCTTTATTCTCAAGGTTTTTTTAATGCCTCGTCATGATGCCCAACAACACGCAACGTCCAGATATTTTTATCTTTTTGAATGGTGATTCTCAGATCCTGACTTGCCCTCATGTACCAAAGGCCCCTATGGCCACCGAGTTTCCTTAGTTGCAACGAAGGATGCCGGGGATTGAACAAAAAGAGCTTTAAGGCTTCGCGGACCTGCGTCCGCTCCTCTACGGTTAAGACCAAGATGGCTTGACGGAATCGCTCCGAATACTTCAGTTCCATTACGTCCTCCGGCTTACATTGAGGGCCGTTTTATAAGATGATAATATCATAAATGACCCGGCGTGAATATGTGGTCAAGATGCAAGAGCGTTATAAAACGACCAATAACCGTCAGGAACGGGTGAATATCCTAACTGAGCTGGTGGAAGTTGCTGGATATAACCGAAAGTATGCCACCCGCCTTATGGGGCAAATCGTACTCTCAAGTTGCCGCAAGAAGGGTAGCGGACGCAAGCGGGGCTATCTGGATTGTTCGGCAACTGTCGCTTTGGTCTGGGAGGCGCTTGATTACTGTTGTCCCGAGCGGCTTTACCCAAAGCTCCTTCCCGTAGCCGAACAATTGGCCAGGCATGGCACAGTCTTACTCAGTCCCACAGTCCGCGAACAGTTGGCCTCCATCAGCCGCGCGACCTTGGGGCGAAGGCTCGGTGACTTGCCGCGACCAGGCGCTCGCAAGGTGTTCAGCGCACCCAAAGCCGCCTTCCTCATCTGTTCTCAGATTCCCATCGAACGCTACGATTGGGACGAGGCTCGACCAGGTGCCCTGGAAACCGACCTGGTGGAACATAACGGCGGCTCAACCAGTGGACACTATGCTTACACCCTCTCCCTCGTGGACATAGTAACCGGCTGGTCTGCTCCCTCCCGAAACCTTGGCTTCCTTGCAATTACAAGCGGATGCCTTGAACCCGTTGGAGATCCGTCGTCAATTGGACAACATCATAGCCCAAGGTCCGACAAAAGCATCTCCGGCCAAAGCTCCTGCGTTTGCACAGGAAGTG
>JAJZBP010000288.1 GCA_021798855.1 Bacillota bacterium | reverse complement strand
CCTAACGCACCGTGCAGGCTCTCCCCGTCCTGTTGCGGGAATTGGCCGCGAAGGGATATGCGGTGACCACGGTCGGTTCCGTGTTGAGCCAAGGATAAAAAAAGGAAGATGGGGAAGCAAAGCGAATTTTAGGGGAAAGACCAAGAGGTGGTGAGACGCCGGAAGTGTACAAAAAAGAAACCCTCAAAAGCGGCTTGCGTGTGATCACCGAGGAGATTCCCTACTTGCGCTCGGCATCCTTGGGCGTTTGGGTGGCCAGCGGCTCCCGCTATGAGGCCGATGGCCAAGAGGGTATATCCCATTTTTTGGAACATCTCCTCTTCAAGGGGACCCAAAAACGTTCGGCCAAGGAAATCGCCCAAGCCGTCGATTCGGTGGGCGGTCAGTTGAACGCGTTTACCGGCAAGGAATACACCTGTTTTTACGTCAAAGTTTTGGACGAACATCTGGGGCTGGGGTTGGACATCCTGGCGGACATGTATCATTCGTCGCTGCTCGAGCCGGGGGACATCGAAAAGGAAAAGGGTGTCGTCCTGGAAGAGATCAAACTTTACGAAGACACACCGGACGAACTTGTCCATGACCTTTTTGCCCGAGCCATTTGGGGCGGCAACGCTTTGGGAAGGAGCATCCTGGGCACCGAGGAATCGGTCACGTCCATGAACCGGGAAAAGGTCCGTGCCTATTATGCCGATCATTTTACTCCCGGCAATACGGTGGTGGCGGCGGCCGGTCACTTTAAACATGCCGAACTGGTTCGCATGGTGGAGGCGGCTTTCCGGCCCCTGCAGGGGGCGGGGAAACAGGAACAACCCGCCGGACCGGGTGAGGAAAACCGGATTTTGGTTCGCCCCAAGGACACCGAACAGGTGCATCTGTGTCTGGGCACCACCGGCCTTCCCCATGACCATCCGGACATCTACGCCCTGCACGTGTTGAACGCCTGTTTGGGCGGCGGCCCAAGCTCCAGATTGTTTCAGGAGATCCGGGAGGAGCGGGGCTTGGCCTATTCGGTCTATTCCTACCAGAACTCATACCGGGACACGGGTACGGTGGGTATTTACGCCGGTATGAGCCCCAAGTACTTGGGAGAAGTCATTAAAATCGCCATCAGGGAATTGTCCTCTTTGGCCGAAGTTGCCCTTCCCGACGCGGAACTAGTCAGGGCCAAGGAACAACTGAAGGGGAACCTGATGTTGTCCCTGGAGAGTTCGTCCAGCCGAATGAGCCAATTGGGCCGGTCGGAAGTGGCCAGGGAAAAAGTTTGGACATCCGACGAAATGATTTCCGAGATCGAACGGGTGACGGCGGAACAGGTGCGGCGCCTGGCGGAAACTTTCAGCCACCGGGGGAAAGCCATGGCTTTGGTGGGAATGGTGCCGGATGGATTGGATTTGGAAGGCCTTTTGAACGGTGCTTGAAACGGGGCCGGAAACGGTCGTCATCAAAGTCAAACGCTTACCCGGAACGGAAGACCTGCCCTGGCCGTCCTACCAGACCAGTGGAGCGGTGGGGATGGACCTGCTGGCCGCCGTGACAGCGCCGGTGACCCTGGCCCCGGGGGAACGGTGTCTCGTCCCCACCGGCATCGCCTTGGCCCTACCCCCGGGTTACGAGGCCCAGATTCGCCCCCGCAGCGGCTTGGCCCTTGGGCACGGTGTGACCCTCCTGAACGCTCCGGGCACCGTGGACTGGGATTACCGGGGAGAAATCAAACTGATCCTGGTCAATCTGGGCACGGAGAGTTTCGTGTTTGGAAGGGGACGGCGAGTGGCACAGATGGTGATCCAACGGGTCGTGCGCGCGGAGTTGGTTCAGGTGGATGAACTGGATGATACCCGGCGCCAGGCGGGAGGGTTTGGCCACACGGGAAGCTGATCAGACCCGCGGCGGACACCGCCAAACCGGTATCAGAAGACTCCTGCAAGCATAAATTTGGCAGGAGAGGAGGGATCAGGCATGCGTCTCAGCCGCTGGCAGGGGAAGGAGATTATCAACCTCTATGACGGCGCCCGTTTTGGTCTGGTGGGGGAGGCCGATCTGGAGGTCGACGAGGCTTCCGGCAACATTCGGAACATCGTTTTTCCAGAACGGGGTGGTTTCTTTGGGCGGCGCAAGGAGGTGCGGATTCCTTGGGAAGCCGTGCAGCGCGTCGGCCCGGAACTGATCATCGTTGACTGGAATCCACGGGCCGATTGGAATCGCGGGAAAATGGATGAGCGTGGGGAGGATGTTCAGACGCAACGTCCGCTGGAAGCAGCCTCCTGGCAACCGAAAGTTGAGCCGCGGAAAAACACATTTTTACATAGAGTGGACGGTAAAGGGAAACAATAACCCCCGCATAGCCTTTCAAGGGGGAAAATTTATGAACCAAACCACGGCCATCGGCACTTTCACCAACCGGGACCAGGCTGAAAAAGCCGTTCACATGTTGCGGGACAAGGGTTTTGACGAAAAAAAGGTGTCGATTCTGGCCAAGGACGCTCGGAATCACGGCAACGATTCGGTCAGCGACGGAGCCGCTTGGGGAGCCGGTGTCGGCGGCGCGACCGCGCTTTTAGCGGGAGTCGGCGCCGTTGCCGTGCCCGGAATCGGACCGCTTTTGGCCGCCGGCCCCATCGCGGCGGCGCTGACCGGGGCAGTGGGGGGAGGATTGGTGGGAGCCCTCGCCGATTACGGGATTCCAGCCGGGCGCACTCACCATATCGAAGGGGAAGTGAAAGCCGGAAAAACGGTGGCCCTGGTAAAAGCGGAGGACAGGCGGGCTCACCAAGCGGCGGAC
>JAJZBP010000287.1 GCA_021798855.1 Bacillota bacterium | reverse complement strand
CGGTTCTGGCTTCCTCCACCGTGGTTGACCGCCGAATCAAGGCGATCACCTGGTCCAGGTGGTTCAGAGCAATGCGCAAGCCGTCCAAAATGTGCGCCCGCTCCCGGGCCACCCGCAGGTCGTAGCGGGTTCTGCGCACCACCACTTCCTTCTGGTGCTCAAGGTAGTGCACCAGCATCGCCCGCAGAGTCAAAACCCTGGGCCGACCCTCCACCAGAGCCAGCAGATTGATTCCGAAGTTACCCTGTAGCGGTGTGTATTTGAACAGACGATTCAGGACAACCCGCGGGTTGACCCCAACTTTCAGTTCCACCACCACCCGAATGCCGGTCCGGTCACTCTCGTCACGCAGGTCGGTGAGTCCCTCGATCTTCTTCTCACGCACCAATTCGGCAATCCGCTCGATCAACTTGGCCTTATTGACCTGATAGGGCAATTCGGTGATGACGATGCGGGATCTTCCTTCCCGCCCACCTTCCAAAGGCTCCACCTTGGCCGCGCCGCGGATGGTGATCTGTCCCCGCCCGGTCGTGTATGCCGCTCGAATTCCTTCCCGGCCCAGGATGATTCCTCGGGTTGGGAAATCCGGTCCCTTGACCACCCGAAAAAGCTCATGGTCCGTCACCTCCCGGTCAGCAATCAGGAGGAAAAGGGCATCGACCACTTCCCTCAGGTTGTGGGGAGGGATGTTGGTGGCCATCCCCACGGCGATTCCAGACGAACCGTTGACCAACAGATTGGGGAAGCGAGCCGGCAGGATCACCGGCTCCTGCTCTTTATCGTCGTAGTTTGGCGCGAAATCAACCGTTTCTTTGTCTAAATCCCGCAAAAGTTCCATGGCCAACTTGGATAAACGCGCCTCAGTATAACGCATGGCCGCCGGTGGGTCTCCATCGATACTGCCGAAGTTGCCATGCCCGTCCACCAAGAGATAACGAGTGGAAAAGTCCTGGGCCAAACGCACCATGGCGTCATACACCGCCGTGTCGCCATGGGGATGGTACTTCCCCAACACTTCCCCCACCGTCCGCGCCGATTTCATGTATGGCTTGTCGGGAGTGTTTCCCAACTCATGCATCGCGTAGAGAATTCGCCGGTGCACCGGCTTCAGTCCGTCGCGCACATCCGGCAATGCTCTGGAAACGATCACGCTCATGGCATAGTCTATGTAGGATCGTTTCATTTCTTCGCCGATGTCCACCGGCAAAACAGTGCTCATTGTTATTTCCGCCCCTTAACCAATAGTGTCCAGGTTGCGCGCCAAAAGGGCATTTTCTTCGATGAATTCCCTTCGCGGTTCCACTTTGTCCCCCATCAGCACGGTGAAAATCTGATCGGCAGCCAGGGCATCCTCCAGATTCACCCGGAGGAGGGTGCGCCGTTCGGGATTCATGGTTGTTTCCCACAACTGTTCCGCCATCATTTCGCCCAAACCCTTGTATCGCTGAATATCCACTTTTTTGCCCTGCCTGGTCGCTAAGTAATGGTTTAAGGTCTCATCGTTGTAAAAGTAATCAGCCTTCTTTCCATTGCTGGCCTTGTAAAGAGGGGGCTGGGCGATGTAAACCTTGCCCGCCTCGATCAACCCTGGCATGTACCGGTAGAAAAAAGTCAAAAGCAGGGTGCGAATGTGGCTACCGTCGACATCGGCATCGGTCATCAAGATCACCTTGTCATACCTGGACTTGGCGGCGTCGAAGTCTTCGCCGATGCCGCAACCGACGGCCGTAATGATCGCCCTGATCTCTTCATTGGACAAAATCTTGTCGAGGCGGGTTTTTTCCACGTTTAGAATCTTTCCGCGCAAGGGTAGGATAGCCTGGGTACGCCGGTCCCGCCCCTGTTTGGCCGAACCTCCCGCCGAATCCCCCTCGACCAGAAAAACCTCAGCCTCCTGGGGGTTTTTCACCGAACAATCGGTCAGTTTACCAGGCAACGACCCTATTTCCAGGGCGCTTTTGCGCCGAGTGATCTCCCTGGCTTTCCGTGCGGCTTCCCTGGCTCTGGCGGCGGTCACCGCTTTGTCCCCGATCCGGCGACCGATGCCCGGATTCTCCTCCAGAAAAGTGGCAAGTCCTTCCCCGGTGATCGAATCAACGATTCCCTGCACCTGATCGTTTCCCAGTTTGGTTTTGGTTTGACCCTCGAATTGCGGTTCGGCCAGCTTCACCGACAGGACGGCTACGATTCCCTCTCTGACGTCTTCTCCCTGTAAATTCGACTCGTTATCCTTGAGCAGGTTTTTCGAACGCATGTAGTCATTGAGTACCCTGGTCAGAGCTTTCTTAAAACCTACCTCATGGGTTCCCCCTTCCACAGTGCGAATGGTATTGGCAAAAGAAAGGATCATTTCTTTGTACTCGTCGTTGTATTGCAGGGCGATCTCCACTTGAATGCCTTCCCTTTCCCCTTTGAAATAAAGGGGTTTGGGAAAGAGGATGTTGCGATTTCGATTCAGGTGGCGGACAAATGAACTTATTCCCCCCGTATAATTCAGGAAAGCAACAAAGCCCGTTCGTTCGTCCCAGAGCTTGATTTCCAATCCCTGATTCAGAAAAGCCAATTCCCGCAAACGTTCGACAATCACGGTGGCGTCGAAGTCAACCTCGGGGAAGATTTCGGGGTCAGGGTAGAAGGTGACGCTCGTCCCCCGCTGCTCGGTATTGCCCGTACGGACAAGCGGAGCCAAGGGAATGCCTCTTTTAAACTCCTCTCGGTGGATCCCGCCCTCCCGCCGCACTTCCACCGTCAGATGACGGGATAGGGCGTTTACAACCGAAACACCAA
>JAJZBP010000286.1 GCA_021798855.1 Bacillota bacterium | reverse complement strand
GCTGGCCCTGGCCGGGAGCACTTCCCTGACCCGGATCGTGGCGGCCCAGCATTACTGGTTCATCATCCCGCAGATCGTGGGGTTCCTGGTCTTCTTCACCTGCGCGATCGCCGAAACCAACCGGGCGCCCTTCGACCTGCCCGAGGCGGAATCGGAACTGGTGGCCGGCTACCATACCGAGTATTCGGGTTTTCGTTTCGCCATGTTCTTCATGGCTGAGTACGTCAACATGATCACCGTCAGCGCCCTGGTGACCACCCTGTTCCTGGGTGGTTGGCACGGTCCCTTCCTGCCGCCGATCCTCTGGTTCGCGATCAAAACCGCGGCCATTCTGTTCGTGATCATCTGGATCCGGGCCACCTTCCCGCGTTTTCGTTACGATCGACTGATGGCCTTCGGCTGGAAGGTTCTCCTGCCCCTCTCGCTGCTGAACCTGTTGGGCACGGCCATCTGGGTGGCTTTGGTTTAGGGAACGAAGCCGGCGGAGCGGTCCGCAAAAGACGGGTCACCGCCGGGAGAGCAATTTATTGCGGGTAGGTGGTTTACGACATGTTGGGCTTGCTCAAAGGGCTAAAAACCACCCTGTGGTTTTTCTTCCGCCCAAAAGTCACCGTCCAATATCCCAACCAAAAACGAGAATATTCCCAACGCTTCCGGGGACTGCACGAATTGACCCGCCGGCCCGACGGGTTGGAGAAATGCGTCGGCTGCGAACTTTGCGCCGGCGCCTGCCCCACGGGTTGCATCACCGTGGTGGGAGCGGAAAACGATCCCGCCCATCCCCATTCTTCGGGGGAAAGGTACGCAGCCGTTTGGCAGGTCAACATCCTGCGCTGCATCTTTTGCGGCATTTGCCAGGAAGCCTGTCCCACCGGGGCGCTCCATTTGACCCGCTTCAACGAACTGGCCGATTATTCGCGTGAGATCGAGATCTACACCAAGGATAGGCTGCTGGAGCCGCCGGCGGGTTCGCCAAAGATCGGAAAGGAGGTCCTGGGATGATCCTCGGTTGGATAGCCGGCATCATGGCGGTGGCCGCCGGGGCGGGAGTCATCCTCGCCCGCAACACCGTCCATTCGGCCCTGTTCCTGATCGCCAACTTCATCGCGGTGGCCGTATTGTTCCTGGGTCTGCACGCCGAATTCCTGGCTCTGATCGAGGTGATCGTCTATGCCGGCGCGATCATGGTCCTTTTCCTGTTCGTCGTGACCGTCCTCAGCGTGGACAAGGGACCGGATAATGCCCTTCCCTCCCCTCTCGGCGGGCAGACCGCCGGGGGCTTCATCCTCGGGATCGTCGTCTTCGTCGTGTTGGCCCTGGGCGTGGTCGGCGCCGGCGGTGCCCTCGGTCCGGCCGTTCCGGCGGCCTTCGGTTCGGTGGCCGCCTTCGGGCGGGCTCTTTTCACCACCTACGTCTATCCCTTCGAATTGACGGCCTTCATTCTGCTGGTGGCCGTGGTGGGCGCGGTGTCCCTGACCCGTTCCCTGAAAACGCGGGGTGACGGCAATTGAATCCATACCTTTTGACCAGCGTCCTCCTGCTGGCCCTGGGCACGGTGGGCGTCCTCATCCGGCGAAACCCACTGGTCATGTTCATGTCCATAGAAATGATGTGGAATTCCGCCAACCTGGCTTTCGTCTCCTTTTCCCGGCATTGGCTGTCCCAGGGGGGACAGGTGTTCGTCTTTCTCGCGCTGACGGTGGCCGCCGCGGAAGTGGCCATCGGGCTTGGGATCATCGTGCTGGTTTTCCGCTACCGGCACCAGATCGACGCGGACCAAATCAATTCTCTGAAGGGGTAAAGCCATGCTCCAATTTTCCTGGTTGATTTTGTTCTTCCCTCTCCTCGGCGCCGTCCTCCTGGCTTTGGGGGGCCGGGTATTTTCACGGCGAACCATCGCCTTCCTTGGGCCGGCGGCCATCCTCTTGGCCTTTTTGGTGACCGCCGCCGACGCCCTGTCCCTGGGTCTCGGCCACGCGGGACCGGCCGCCCTTTATCGGGAGAAACTCTTCACCTGGCTTTCGTCGGGAGGCTTGCACATCGGCCTTTCGCTGCAGATCGACCCCCTTTCCGTGCTTTTCCTCCTGGTGATCACCGGGATCGGCTTTTTGATCCACGTCTACTCCGTGGGTTACATGGCCGAAGACCCGGATTACGCCAGGTACTTCTCCTACCTGAATTTGTTTATTTTCACCATGGCTCTTCTGGTTTCGGCCGGGAACTTCCTTTTCCTTTTGGTCGGTTGGGGGGGGGTGGGGGTGGCATCCTACCTGCTGATCGGCTTTTGGTACGAACGGCCTGCCGCGGTGGCCGCCGCCGTCAAGGCCTTCGTGATCAACGTCATCGGCGACGTGGGCATCCTGCTGGCCATCTTCCTCATTTTCCTGCGCTTTCACACCCTCGATTTCGGCGGGGTCTTCGCCCGGGCGTCCTCCCTGTTGGGGGGAGACGGCGCCTACGCCGTGGCCATCGCCCTCCTGCTCTTCCTGGGGGCGGCGGCCAAGTCGGCCCAGTTGCCCCTGCACACCTGGCTGGCCGACGCCATGGAGGGCCCGACCCCCGTCTCGGCCCTGATCCACGCGGCGACCATGGTGACCGCCGGGGTCTACCTGGTGGCCCGCTGCTATCCCCTTTACCACGCGGCGCCGGCCGCGGCGGCCGTGGTGGCCGCCGTCGGCGCCACCACGGCGCTGGTGGCCGCCACCATCGGGTTGGTCCAGCATGACATCAAACGGGTGTTGGCCTACTCGACCATGAGCCAGATCGGCTACATGATCATGGCCGTGGGCATCGGGGTCTAC
>JAJZBP010000285.1 GCA_021798855.1 Bacillota bacterium | reverse complement strand
TACCCCTTCTGAATCTGCCCGATGAATCGCCGGTGGTGCGGGAGACGACGCGAATGTTTGACGTTCTTTTGCCGGCCGGCGAAGGGTGAGTTCGGAAAGGTTCCGTTTCGGGATTGAGCGAAAAGGAGGTGGAAGTCCGTCCGGTCGGGGACCGCTGTCGGGAAGCGGTTGGAGGCCGGACGGGCGGTGAAACTGGAACTTTGGAAAGAAAAATGGGGCGGAAAAATTGAGGTGGCCACCATCGGTGCGGCGGAAGCTGAAGGGGGCAGCCGCGACCGGGTGGTGCGGGTTGGGGGGGAAACCACCCTGCCGTTTTTGACTTTTGAGGGGGAAATGCCTCATCCGCCCCTGGTGGTGGGGGAGATCTTGGACGCGGCGCCCACCGATTGGCCGGAGCCCTTAACGGAGGCGTTCGGGGACGTCCTGACGGACCCGGTGGCCTGGGGCAAAAAGTGGGTGGAGGAGTTCGGGGCGGAGGCGCTCCTTCTGCGCTTGGCGTCGACCGATCCGGAGAGCCAGGATGCGTCGCCCGAGGCGGCGGCGGCCTGCGTTCGTCGTTTGTTGGAGGCCGTGAAGGTGCCGCTTTTGCTTTGGGGTTGCGAGGACGTTGAGAAGGACAACCTGGTGTTCCCCAAGGTGAGCGAGGCGGCGTCGGGGGAACGGTGTTTCATCGGTCCGGTCACCAAGGACAACTACAAATCGATCGCTGCGGCGGCCCAGCTTTCCGGCCACGGACTGATCGCCCAATCCCCGGTGGACGTGAACATTCAAAAACAGACCAATATCCTGCTGCTCGAATTCGGGATCAAGAAGGATAAGATTCTGATGGATCCAACCACCGGTGGACTGGGTTACGGGATGGAGTACACCTATTCGGTGATGGAGCGGCTGCGGCTGGGGGCTTTGCAGGGTGAGACCCAGGTGGCCATGCCGCTAATTGTTTTCCCCGGGGCCGAGGCCTGGAAGACGAAGGAGGCCAAGGAGTCGGAAGCCGATTATCCGCAATGGGGGAGCCGGGAGAAACGAGCCATTCTCTGGGAAGTGATCACGGCCACCACCCTGCTCCAGGGGGGGGCCGACGTGTTGGTGGTGCGCCACCCGGAGACGGCGGCGGTTCTGAGGGAACATATCCGTCAGATGCTCGATTAGCCGGCGGCACATGGCCTTGGGCATGGCCCGGCGGCGCCCAAACGGGGAATAAAGGGAGGAGATAGAGAATTGATTTTAATCGGTGAGCGGATCAACGGTCTTTTCGGCGACGTGGCGGAAGCCATCCGGGAGAAAAATCCCCGCGCCATTCAGGAATGGGCGGTGCGCCAAACCGAGGCCGGGGCGACCTATTTGGACATCAATACCGGACCGGCGGTGGATGACCCGGCGGCGGTCATGCCCTGGCTGGTCGGGATCGTGGAAGAGGTGGTGGACACGCCTCTTTGCCTGGATTCGGCCAAGGTGCCGGCTTTGGAAGCCGGGCTGCAGGCGATCACCAAATCCAAGCCGTTGCTCAACTCCACGACGGCCGAGGAGAATCACCTTACGCGTTTTGTTCCGCTGGCGGCCAAATACGGCGCCGGACTGATCGGCCTTTCCATGAACAAACGGGGGGTTCCGAGGGACGCCGCGGACCGGATCGCTCTGGCCATGGAGATCGTGGTGGCCGCCGACGCGGCCGGATTGCCGATGACCGACCTTTACATCGATCCGCTGGTGTTGCCGGTGAACGTGGGCCAGGACCATGCCCGGGAGGTCTTGGAAACCATCCGGCAGACCAAGCTGCTGGCCGATCCGGCTCCGCGCACCGTGGTGGGGCTTTCCAACATCTCACAAAAATGCCCCCACCGGGATCTGATCAACCGCACCTATTTGGCCATGGCCATGGCGGCCGGCTTGGATGCGGCGGTGGCCGACGTGATGGACGTGGAATTCATGCATACGGTGAAAGCGTCTCGAGTCTTGTTGAACGAAGTGATTTACAGCGACGCTTTCCTGGACGCTTAAGATTCCAGCCTCGCGGCTCCAGCAATGGAGGAAAGGAGCAAAGTCCATGGCGGGTTTGAAACTGGCCATCACCGGTAAGGGTGGTGTGGGCAAGACCACCTTCGCTTCCACCCTCGCCCTGCTCTTGGCCGGAGACGGCTACCGAGTCACGGCGGTGGACGCCGACCCCGCCGTCGGACTGGCAGGAGCCTTGGGAGTGCCGGCGGAAGCGGTGGCCACCCTCGCGCCCATCGCCGGGATGAAGGACTTGATCGCCGAGCGGACCGGCGCCAAGCCCGGCGGTTATGGAGGGTACTTCAAGCTCAACCCGAGAGTGGACGATTTGCCGGAGAGGTTCGGGCTGCGCCACGAGGGAGTTAGGCTTTTGGTCATGGGTGGGATGAAACCGGGCGGGGCCGGGTGTATGTGTCCGGAGAACGCCCTCCTGCAGGCGTTGACGGCCCACCTGATCCTGGGGGAGGGAGAGTTCGTCCTGCTGGACATGGAGGCGGGAATAGAACACCTGACGAGGGGCACGGCGCGCGGGGTTGATGGGTTGGTCATCGTGGTGGAGCCGGGACGCCGCAGTTTGGAGGTGGCCGGAACCATCCGGGGGCTGGCCGGTGATCTGGACCTGCCGGTCTATCTGGTCGGCAACAAGGTGCGGGGAAAAGCGGATGAGGAATTTTTGACCGGGGCATTGCCCTGGGGGAAGCTCTTGGGATTCATCCCTTACGACGAGGGCGTGGTGCGGGCCGATCAGGAGCGGGTTTCCCTTTTGGTGACCGGATCGGCGGCGGTGGCGGCGGTGGCGGCAATAAGGGATCGCA
>JAJZBP010000284.1 GCA_021798855.1 Bacillota bacterium | reverse complement strand
CCGGCGCTGGGCACGGAGGTGGTCACCCAGCAAAGCATCGGCTATTTGGGCAGGGTCAAACTGAAGAGCGGCGTTTGACGCGGGGAATCAAGAACCGCGGTTGGGGAACGAAATGCTCCTGCCGACAATGAGCCGCCCGGCGGCATCCAGCAAGGACGTCTCCCGTTTGAACGATGAAAAGGCGACTTGAAAAGCCGCTTTTTTTCGTGTTATCTTCTTCGTGACCCAATCGACTGATGGGGGGGGATGTTTTGGCCGTTTTCGGGATCAGGGGGGCGACGACCGTGGAGGCCAACGAGGCTACGGATATTTTGACGGCGACGAAGGAATTGCTGGGAATCATGTTGCGGCAAAACGGCCTGAAAGTGGAGGAATTGGCCGGCGTTTTTTTGACCACCACCCGGGATCTGGACGCGGTGTTCCCGGCCCAGGCCGCCAGAGATCTGGGATGGGATTTGGTTCCCCTGTTGGGAGGGGTGGAGGCGGCGGTCAAAGGGTCGCTCGAACGGTGTGTTCGGGTGCTGATCCTGGCCAACACGGACAAGACCCAGCGGGAGATCAGGCACGTTTACCTGCGGGGCGCGGCCAGCCTGCGGCCGGACATGGGCGGCGACGACCGATGATCGGGCGAATTACCGTGGCCATCGACGGGCCGGCGGGGGCCGGCAAGAGCACGGTGGCTCGCCGCCTGGCTCGGACGTTGGGGCTGGCCTATTTGGATACGGGGGCCATGTACCGGGCGGTTACCTGGAAGGCCATCCGGGAGGAGATCGATCCGGGAGACGGGAGGGCTTTGGCCGCCTTGGTGGACGGTTGTGGGCTTGAATTGCAGGCGGACGCGGTCACCGGGGACACGGTGGTGTGGCTGGACGGTGAGAATGTGTCGGTTTTCTTGCGCCGGCCGGAGGTCAACAGGCTGGTTTCCAGGGTGGCGGCGGTTCCCGCCGTCAGGGAAAGAATGGTTGGCAGGCAACGGCAATTGGCGGCGGGCGGCGGTGTGGTGGCCGAAGGACGGGACGTGGGGACGGAAATACTGCCGGGGGCCGAGGTTAAGTTTTTCCTCACGGCTTCCGTGGGAGAAAGGGCCGCGCGACGATGGGACGAGTTGCGGCAACAGGGCTTTGCGGTTTCCAGGGAGAGCATCGAAGGCGAGATCCGGGAGAGGGACCGGCAGGATAGTCAAAGGGAAGTCGGTCCGCTTAAAATGGCCCCGGGGGCGATCCTGGTGGATACCACCGGAAAAACGGCGGACGAAGTGGTGGCGATTTTGGTGGAGCACTGTGCCGCCGATGGAGGGAGACGGTGACTTGCGAGCCTCACCGGTCCTGTACCTGCTGGCGCAGAGTTTCTTCCGGATGCTTTTTCCGCTTTGCTTCGCCTGGAAGGTGGAGGGTGCGACCAAATTGCCGGCCAAGGGACCGGTGATCCTGTGCGCCAACCACCGCCACAATTGGGACCCGCCGGTGGTCGGCTCGGCCAGCCGCCGCATGGTCTATTTCATGGCCAAAGAAGAGCTTTTTCACTCCTTTCTCTCCCGGACGGTGATGGAGTTGGTGGGAGCCTTCCGGGTGCGCCGGGGGCACGCGGACCGCAACGCCCTGCGCGCGGCCACGGCCCTGCTGCGGGCAGGTGCGGTGGTGGGCATCTTTCCGGAGGGTTCCCGCAGCAAAGACGGATCTTTGGGCGAGGGGGCGGGAGGGGCGGCCATCCTGGCGCTGAAGACCGGGGCGCGGGTCGTTCCGGTGGCCGTCAGCGGCCACTATGACCGGCGCGGCTTGACGGTGCGATTCGGTGACCCGGTGGCTTTCGAGGCGGTGGCCCATCCGGACAAAGACTGCGTGGCCCGGGCCACGCAGTCTATAATGGAAGCCATTCGCCGCCTGGTTCGGGCCGAAGAAACGACGAACGCGACTGCGGACTGAGCCTTCCCGGAAGCGGAGCCGGTTTCGGGCGCTTTCCGGGGAGAATTGACAGCCAAGACGCGTAAAGTGTATATTGAGAGAAGTTTGAAGGGAAGTATCGGGCATTTGGGGCTTGTCGGGAGAAAGTATGGAAATCATTGTGGCCAACCCGGCCGGTTTCTGTTTCGGAGTGCGACGAGCGGTGAAAACGGCTGAAAAGATGGCCTCCCTGCGGCCCGAGGTGAATACCCTTGGGCCGCTCATTCATAACCGTCCCGAACTGGAACGCCTCGCCGAGCTGGGTATCCGGCAGGTGGAGGCGGTCGAGGAAGCCACGGCGGGAACGTTGATCATCCGCACCCACGGTATCGGACCGCGGGAATTGGCCCGGGCCAGGGAGAAGGGATTGGAAGTGGCCGATGCCACGTGCCCCTATGTCCTGCGTTTGCAGCGCAAGGCCAGGGAATGGGCGGCGGCCGGGTGGCAGGTGGTTTTGGTTGGTGAAATGAACCATCCGGAGACAAAGGGGGTTATGGCTTGGTGTGAGGGCAAGGCCGAAGTGATCGCCGGCGCCGAGGAAGCAAGGAAATTGCCATTCCTCCCGCGGCGAGCCGTGCTTGCTCAGACCACGCAGACCCAGGAAGGGTATGCCGAAGTGATCGCCGCGCTCAGGGAACGCACCGGAGAAACCAGAGTGGAGGACACGATCTGCCTAGCCACCCGCAAACGCCAGGAGGCCACCAAGCAATTGGCGGCTGAGACGGACGTCGTTTTGGTTGTGGGCGGGAAAAACAGCGCCAATACCGGGCACCTGGCCGACATCGGACGGGATGCGGGACGCTCCGTTCATCTAATCGAACGGGGACGGGAAATAGAAATTGGTTGGTTTTCCGAAAAGGACAAAGTCGGAATA
>JAJZBP010000283.1 GCA_021798855.1 Bacillota bacterium | reverse complement strand
AGGAGTGCAACCATGGGCAAAGCCAAGACTCCTTCTTTCATGTTGGAGTTGCCGTTGCGGGTTGGCAAGGAAAACGAAAGGGTTGTCATGACCCGGCTTGAGGTTGCCCGTCTCACTTTTAACGCCTGCCTGGGAGAGGCGCAAAGACGGTGGGAACTGGTGCACCAATCCAAGGCGTACCAAGAAGCAAAAGCCATGCCGCACGGAACCGAAGCGGAGCGGGTGGCCAGGGGCAAGGCTTTCGGCGAAGCCCGAAAAGCCCACGGGTTCTCCGACTTCAGCCTCCAAATGTACGCTTTGGAGCTTTGCCGAAGTTGGCTTGGCGGCCACCTGGATACCTTTCAATTTGGTTCCCCTCCCTCCTCGCCTGATGCGGGGGACACCGCTGCTGCGCGCGGCGGACGGACGAGTGGTCGGGGTCCTCTCCGCCTCCTGTGGGGCTGAAAGTTCCGGGTCGGAGTCCGTCGCGACAAAAGCCGGAGCCACCGTCGGAAATGGTGGCAGCCGTCCCGCTGAGGGCCTGGATGCTGTACGGGGGCCAAGGGGCCAGGAGAGCCGGGCAGAGGCAGGGGCGGGATCCTTCGGTAGAACCCCGCGCCTACCTTGGGCGTGGGAGTGCGTCAGGTTAAGCAGAGGTCATGGTATAATCCGTTTGGTGGAGAGGCTTCAAAAACGAGGTGGTAAGGTGTCTATCCTGGCTAAATATCCGGCCCTAAAGGCCAAGATGGAACGCGATGAGCGCCAACTGCAGGCGGCAACCAGGGCCGTTGAAGATAAAGTGACCGGCGCCTTGCCGCAAATCGCGAAGACCCTTTTGGGTTTACCGGGGGTTGAGAAAGCCTTTTTATTCGGCTCTTTCGCCACCGGCAGGTTCAGACCCGATTCCGACGTGGATATTGCGATCACCGCGCCGAGCTGGACCTATAGCCGGTTGGCGCCAACTCAGCGAAGTTTGAGCGATGCCACCGGGTTGGACATCCATTTGAATTTTTCCGCCGACGTTGGCCCGGAAATCTTGGAACTGGAAGGGATCGACCTCCGTGCTTTCGCATAGAAAACTTGCGGGCCTGGCTATGAGCCTGGAAGGAAAGATTAAATTACTGGGTCGCACCACCCGTGAAAATGCCGACCTGCTCGACCAATGCGCCGACACCCCCGACGCCGGATTGGCGGTCATCATGGGTCATGTGATCCACGATTTTTACAATTCGGTCGAAGATATTTTTGAGTCCATCGCCGGTACGTTTGGGGAAATGCCGGAGAAAACCGACGCTTGGCACAAAGACTTATTGGCCAGCATGGGCGCGGAATCCCCGAATTATCACCCGGCCATCATTAGCGATGACTTGATGACCACGCTCGACGAATACCGCAACTTCAGGCACGTTTACCGCAACCGACCGGCTCATGCGCTGATACTTTACCTCACTCGACCGTTGATGGAGAAGATTCCAGATACATATTTCCAAGTAAAAGAAGAAATAACCGACTTCATCCGGTTCCTCAAGGCCGCAGCCTTTGAGCAGCAGGAAATGACGGGCATCCAGGAAGATCATGGATCCGACGGTTGACGTCCGCCGGGGAAGAATTCGCGGGTTGGCCCCGCGCGGTACCGGGGACCCATCGTTCGCCCACTATGACCGGTCCCAAGTTGGGGAGTGCCTCAGGAAACATCTGGCCTATTCCGGGACGGATCACGAAACATTCTCCGAGAAGGCCATGGACGAAATCCCCCGCTTCTCAGGGGGCATCACGCGCCTGAGCCTCAAGCTGAGTACCCACTGCTCAATGCACGGTGCCCAGAACGGCCACCGCATTATCGACGACCACGTGGTTACCCGCGTGATCCAGGGAGAATTATCATGAGACAGCGCCGAGGTATACTGCGTTACAACGCCGACCTTGACCGCTTCTGTTTGGACGAAGGCGAGGAGATGACCTCCCTGCACCGCGGGGATGTTTTAGGGATCCGAATTGATGCCGACTACACTTGGTGCCGGATAGAGTGTGGACACCGCCAAAGCGGACAAGTTATCCCGCCCGGTGACGGCCATTATGTGGCGGCTTTAACACCCAGTTGAGCCAAAAGCAAATCCTCTTCCGGCAAATTGCGCGAACGCCCAAGTTTGGTCATGCTGTTGCCCACACCCTCAAAAGTGTGTTCTTCCTTCAGCGTAACCCATGCGCAAAACTCCGGGTTAGCCAGATAGCACCTGCCGACATGGGCAAGAAGCCAATTCATTAAACCCAATAAATTGTCCCTCGAGCACAACCTTCCCCCTTCTCACCCGGCCCACAGCCCGCCGCCGCAGGTTGGGGGCGCTTGCGCGCTTTTTCGGAACCGGATCTCCTGCCGAATAGCGGCTCCCTCCCCTCCGGGTCACGGACCTCCCGCCGCCTCCCCACCACCGAAAGCCTCGCCTCTTCCGCCCCAACGCCAACCGTAAAAACCCCCCCTGATGGCCAAATCCAGGCCCGGTCCCGTCCCCCGCCCGAACCCCGCCAACCTCCGTCACACCCGGACGTTCAGCCGACTCTCACCGCCACCTATCCCCTCCTCGGTGCCCTGTCCATGGCCAGCCGGTAGATTTCCATCAGCCTTTCGTAGTTCCGCTCCTCCGTATACTTCTCCTCGTATTCCCGTCTGGCCTCCCGCCCCATTTCACCCATCTCCCGGGGATGGGTCCAGGCCCATTCCACCTTGGCCGCCAAATCGTCCGAATCACCAGGGGTGAAGAGGAGTCCCGTCCGTCCGTCCTCGACCAGCTCACTCATGGCTCCCAGGCGGGAGGCGATCACCGGCACCCCGCAGGCGAAGGCCTCGAC
>JAJZBP010000282.1 GCA_021798855.1 Bacillota bacterium | reverse complement strand
AAGCAGCCTGGCCGCCTCATTGAGGGGAAATATTCTTTCCATGACATTTTTATTATAATCCAAGCAACCAATGGTTGCAAGTATTAAATATTTATACCCAACTTATTTGACATTTCACCTACCTGCTACTCACCCCTCCCTTGCGCCGCAATCCCATCCCGAACAGGTAAATGTCCGGCACGTCCAGGCGCCCGTCGCTTCGCTCCCGCAGGAGGCCGAGGTTGAGAAGAAAATCAATCAACTCTTCGGCTGTGTTTGCCGGCGGGCGAATGTCTTTGTTGTCCGGCGGCCCCCATTGCTTTCTCCAATTCTTCTCCAGCAGAATGATGATCCGATCGTCGCTCGCCCAGGGAGCCGGCCCTGCTCCTGCCAGACGAGCCTTCACCCCTTCCAGCCAGGGCCATTCGTTCTGGATGGCCTGGGTAACGTGAAAGCGCGATACGTCCTCCATCGCTTGCCGCAGTGACGTGGGGTGAAGAAGCCTGGGGTATTCGGCCCGCGGCTTTTCCTCCTCTTTCAGGGCAGCAATTTCAAATAAACGAACCAAGGAACGAGGTGCCACCTTCCCCTTCCCGTCCCGGAGGTGGTCCAGCACCCAGTTGAAACTCCGCCCCTTGTTGGCGTTTTTTCCCATGTATAGGCCGACCATGCGCTCAATGAGCGGCCTGGCCTCGTCCGCCGTCTTGAAAGCCGGCAGGTGCCCCAGCTTGGAGTCACGCTCCGGCCGGAAAGGAATCCCGGCCTTTCGGCAATAGTCGCAAAGCACATCGCCGCTGTTGGCCGCCCGCTTGACCAGCATCGCCAACAGATTGGCGTCGCTCCAAACAAGCTCCACCCGGTTGGCCGCCATTTTGGGCAGGTCCGCCCCTCCGGATCTGACGTGGCGCCGGAAAAGGTCGGTCCGCAGGAAGAGCTTGGGGCGAATCCGTTCCCACCGCCGGGAATAGCCGGCCCAGAAAGCGATCAGCCCGTTCACGCCCTTGACCATGGTGTCCCAGTCGTAGCCGCCGAAAGTATCCAATTCGTCGTAGCCAACGAACATCCACTCGTCCTCTTGGACGAGCCTCTCGTCGAGCCGGTCCAGGGCCAGCGTGGCCTTCTCCTCGACATCCGAAAAAGCGGCGATGACCTCGCCGGGAGAAGCGCCGGGGGGGGCAAAGACGGACTCGAGGGCACTTTTGGCCTTCTGGTCCAATTGTTTGCGCAAGGCCCGCAGCAGGTAGGCTTCCCAAAAGTCCATCCCCAGCTTTACGAAGTTTGCAGGCTTCAGGAGCTTTTGTTGGCCGCGTTGGTCGGCAAAATCCTTTCCCCGCGGATAACCCTGCACCCAGTGGAGGCGCTCCGGTTGCCCGTAAGGGAGCCGTAAATCGGGACCGTAGCGCGCCAAGTCCGGCAAGAGTCCCTTTGCAAAGACGGCCCGGAAAAGTTCCGACTTGCCCGTGCCCCGGTCCCCGATGACCAAGGCAACGGCGGGGTCGAAAGCCCGCAGATGCTCGGTGATCGGCAGCAACCGCTTGGCGAAAAGGTCATCCTCTTCGTTTTCCGCCTGCCCGGATGCCCCCAAGTTGGCCAACTGTCCCAACAAGGTGCGTTGAAGCTCAAAGGGACTTGCGTTTTGCAAACTTGTGGCGTTGCCCACAACTAACCTCCAAACCTGCCGGCAATACGATCCGCCAACTCGAGATAATCGCGGGATTCGGCCAAAAAGTCCGCCACTTCTCCGATATCCCGGTAATAAGCCAATTTATCGCTGTAGCGGACGGGCACCGGAACGCTGGGCGCATCGCTGGTCTCGGCGTCCAGGATCGTCCACAGGCTGTCCTCCTCGTTGGCCTCTCCAGCTTCCGCATAATAATTCTCGTCGAACTCGTCCCGGGTTCGTTCGGCAAACGCTCGGTTGGCCAAGCGGAAAAGCTCTTCGTTGCTGGGGGCCAGAGCCTGGACGAAGAAACAACCGGCTTGCGTTAATCCTCGTTCAACCCGTTCGCCTCCAAGGCGCCTGAGCACCAACCTTAAACCTTGCCAGTTTTGCTCGGAAAACGTGCCGAAGAGGACATGGAGGTGGGCAAGACCGTCCATGAAAAGCCCCCCGGTATCGGCCAGTCCTGCCCGCACATCCAAGAGGATCCAATTCGGCGCCAGCGCCTTTACCTCATTTAGAAGGGAAAAGAAGGGATGCTCCTCCCCGGCGGTTTGAACCTCCAGGTCAAGGCGCGCCAGTTTCTTTAAATAAGCCTCATCCACCCGCCCCGCCGGAACCACCAGAATCTCCCCCCTGCCGGCCACCTCCTCCCGGCGGCAGGCGTGATGGTAATCCGTAAAATCCACTTTGCCCAACAGGGGCTTCTCCAAGAGGTAATCCACCACGCCCCACCCGGCAACCGTTCCCTGAGGGTCGGCGGCCAGCAACGTCCCCACGCCGGGAGCGTCCAGATCGCAATCCACCACGGCGATCCGTTCCCCGGCCCGGGCCCGTTGGACGGCGAAAGCCGCTAAGGCGGTGGTCCGTCCGACGCCGCCTTTGAAAGAGTAGAAGGCAATTATGGGTGGGTTCTGGGGGGCTGGTTCCCTGGATCCCCAAGGAGGATCGCAAGTTGGGGCGAACCATGCTCCCCGATTGCGGTAACGGTCGAGGAAATGCAGTTTCCCCGCCACCAATTCCCACCCTTCCTCCCAAGCCCGGTCATATACCAGCTTATCGGTTTCCGCTCCGAAAAACCTAGACATTTCTAGACATCAAGGTTTTTCGCTTATTGTTCGCTCTCCGCCGGCGGGCCTAACCCTCAAGCCAACCGCTGGCCAAAAGTACCCGCCGTGATGCTGGAGTCC
>JAJZBP010000018.1 GCA_021798855.1 Bacillota bacterium | reverse complement strand
TGCATTTGGTCACCTCCATCTTGGTGTTATTGGGACAGGCGCCTTTCATTCCCGCCCTGAAGGACGGGGCTTTCAGGCGTGGGTAGGGGTAAAAATAATGGCAACATTGTTGTCTTTGGCTTTTCTTTTGGCTATCCTTGCCTTTTTAGGGTGGGTAATTTATTCCTGCTTTAAAAGAACAGTACGGAATGCCAAGGAAGCTATCGGGCGCTATCAAGGAGATGGCAAAAACTATAACAGTCGCTTAGTGGAAAACATTCAGGTGCCAATGTTGCCGGATGATATTATAGGCGTTTTTCTTCGCAACTTAATGGCGACAAGGGAATTTCAGGTTCAAGAAAATACCGGGAGACAAGTATTATTAACAAATAATGTTCCTCCACCTCATGGTTTTACAGATAAACAACTACCAGAAGTAGTTAGGATGTCACTGTCACGTGAAGGCAATAATACGTCGCTTATTATTGATGCATTCGTTCGCCCGAATGAAGGACAAATTCTTATCAAGCGTGCTTTCGATGAACTTCAAAGCCGCTTTGAAGCAGCACCTGTAGAACAATAAAACTAATTCAAGGGGGATTCACAATGGCTGCTCCAATGTATTGTAATCTTTGCGGAAGAAATGTCGTTCCGGGATCAAAAGTAAACTGGCTGGTAGTTATCGTCCTGCTTTTGTTTGGGGTTGTTCCAGGTGTTGTCTATTATGTTTGGGCTAAGTTTTTCGGAAAAGCGGCATGTCCAATTTGCGGGAACACCAACCTCCAAAAAAGTGCGTCCAAAGCGCAAAGCTCCGCAGGTGTTAAAGGACAATAACCTTGCCGAGGCCAAGGGGGAAGCCCTCTCAGGCGCTTGGTCTGCATCAAAAGGAAGTCTTTTGAGACACCAAAAAAGAAAAAGGCCAGGGCCGTCATATCGCGGTTCCCTGGCCTTCGGTTTTGGCCTCCGTTTTGAGACAGCGCCCGATGCTTGCCGGACTGGCCTTGAGGGCCTTGGCGATCTTGCGGATTGACAGTCCCTGGCCGGCCAGTTGGCGGGCTTTGTCTTGGTCGAAGCGGGCCTTCGGCCTGCCGACGTGCTTCCCCTGCCGGCGGGCGCGGTCCATGCCGGCGCGAACCCGTTCCTTGAGGATGTCCCGTTCAAGCTGCGCCCAGGTCACGGTTATGTTGAACATGGCCTCGCCAAAAGGCGTCGTGGTGTCAAGCCATGGTTCGGCGTAGCTGCGAAGGCCGACACCCCATGCCCGGAGCCGGGCCAGGGTGTTTGCCCCGTCCAGCACGGAGCGGAAAGCGCGGTCCATTCGCCAAACAAGAACAAGATCCACCTTCCGCTTGGCGGCCAAGCCGAGGAGTTTCGACCAGGCCGTCCGCTTGGCCATGTCTCCGGCGGAAGCCTGGTCAACGAACTCACCGGCTGGTTCATAACCGTTGGCATGGGAAAACTCCCGGAGCGGGCCAAGTTGCGTCTCCGGGTCCTGGCCCTTGTCATCCGTCGAAACCCTGGCATAGAGCGCCACTTTCAATTTTCCCATCCCCCTTTCGGCTTTTAGTGCTTTCTTATTTGGGAGTTCCCGCCAAGACGCTTCGGAGGACTTCCCGGACCAACCGTCCGTCAACGCCTCCGGCAAGATCCGACGCGATCTCCCTCCAGGACTGCTCCGGCAACGTCTCAAGCCGGGCACCCAAAGACTTGTGCAATTTCCCGGTGGAAATGCGCTGGACGGTACTGTCCGCAAGCGCGTTCACGACACCCGGTAGATCCAGTATCCGGGACAATTCGCCCACGACGGCGGTTTGCGCCGCGTCGAAAATAACCTCCCGCACGTAATCGGCAACCGCACTCTCCGGCGGCAGAACCTTTCCCGCAGCCCCCGCCGACTGAAGACGGTCTTCGATATATCCGATCAATTGGGGCGCGGACATGGCGTTGAGTTCCACGCGTTGAGCGATCCACGCTTTGCTCCCAACCTGCCGGCCCATGAAGAACGCCCGCTCTGCTTCCGTGAGGACGTCCAGCAGCGGCGCGGGCAGCGCCTTCTGTCTGGTGAATTCCTCCGGCTCCAACCCCATGCCCAGCGCGTCTTCCACCCGGAGGCCAAGATCGAAGACGCTAACGGAATACCCCGGCATTCTCCGGGTTTCCTCCCGCAGGGTGCGGGCTATCTCGTAGCCGCTCGGATCGGCGTCATGCAGAACGAAAAGCTGGCATTCTCCTTCCGCCTGCTGGAACAGGACGCGGGCCGCCTGGGTGGCGTACCCCTCCGCCGCCACCACGGCCATGTCCCACCGTTCGGCCAATTTCGCCGCCTGCAACACCGGGTAGAGGCCCTTTTTCTCCACGTACAGGATCTTGTTAAAGGTGTGGGGGGGCAAGCTGTACGCCTCAACCTCCCGGGTGCCAAGGGCCACGGAGTTCCCGGTGTGCGGCTCGTACAGCACACCCCTTGGGTCGTAGTAGAGGCCAGGGATCGGGCCGCACTCTTCTTGGTACTGGGTTAGGATCTCTTGGGAGAAGTAGCCGTAATCCAGGGGTTTGTCCGTATATAACTGTGCCAAAGGCCGCACCTGGTAGAAAAGGGAACGGGCTGAAACGGGATATTGCCCTCCCCCGGTAGCGCGGTCCAACGCTTCGGGCAGCACGGTGAACACCACGTCGCGCATGGTGTAACTTGGCCGCTTCGCCGCCGCCGATTGCCTCTCCGCTTTGGCTGCGTCCCGCTCCCGGCGCTTGGCGTCACGGTGCGTTTCGCGGCACACGGCCCAGAGCGCGCGGGAGATTTCCACCGCCATTTCCTCCGGCACGGCCAGGCGGGTCTTTCCCCGGTCCAGGAAGTCCAAGGCGGGGCATGACAGGTGAATGGCCACGGCGAAGCCGCCGGAGTTCTCACGGACATGGCAATACGACAGGTAGCCGCGCAACCCGTAGAGGGGCCAATTCTTCGCCTCCTCCTCCGGCGCGGACAACACGGTTCCGACGAAAGGATCGCTGTAGGTTGGCGAAAAGTTTATCCCGGTATAGACGTGTAAACCGGACTTCTCCACCCGCGCCAGTATCGCCTCGAAGACGAAGGGCACGTCCCCGGCGACGCCGGAAACCTTCTTGTACCAGTGCTTTTCCACCGTGAAGGCTTCGGCAAACCGCCGGCGCAAGTGGTCTTCGCCAACCTGTCCCAGCACTTCCGACTTGGGTGGTTCCGCCGCGTCCCGCATGGCGGACAGCAAAACGGACACCAGTTCCGGGCGGTGCTCAAAATCGGACACCCGTTCAACCCCCGGCACGGCGGCGCATACCGTCCCCGCCTTTCTGGACAACCCCCGGAACCCCTTGACGAAGGCCGCGACGGTCGGCGTCTCCTTCCCGTTCCGGCAGGCCGCTATGTGGGAAAAGACCAGCCGCTTTATGTCGGCGTCGGAGAACCACCAGGCGGAAGGAAGGTCAGCGGGCATGAATTTCCGCCAGCCGGAAAGATCCGTGGCCGGTCGAATGCCAAATCCGCTGTTTTGCGTTTTTTCACCCGGAAATTTAGCTAGGTTAATTTCCAAGGAGTTTCGTTCAAAATCGGGGATTTGCAAATGGACCTGAGCATGGGGGTTAAAAATGGCAAAAGCCTCTGCCCAATATTCCGGGTCGAATCGCTGCCCACGGCCGTCCAGGGGGATCGCCAGTGAAACGCGGGTTCCTTCCGTTTCGGCAATCCGCGCCGTCTGGTGATCGATCCGAAGCTCTCCCGCCGGATCCGTCCAGCAGCGGACGGAGTGCTGGATACCGCACGCCTCGATAAGCACAGGCTCCGCGCCGCCCATGGCGAAAGGTATCCCCAGGATGGTCTTGAGGGCGTTCCCCTGCGCCCCCCGGGTGGGGGTGCGGTAGGCCGCCTTGTCGCTGGTGCGGGTTTGGAAATTCAGGATCTTCTCCAGGACCGCGGGCGGCAGACCGCCGCCGTTGTCGCGGACGGATAGGCGCAGCAGCCCCCCATCCTGGGCAACTTCGATCCTGATGACCGGGGATTTACCCGCCGCTTCCGCCGCGTCCATGCCGTTGTCCACCAGTTCCTTCACCGATACGGCAGCGAACATTTCCGTCGGCTGGCCGGTCTGTGCCTGTAATTCCTTTACGGAGAAGTATTCCGCCGCACGGGAGGTTTCAAAAACCTCTCTTTCCAGGATAGCCATTAGCTTTCACCTCCCCCTTTTCTTCTTCAAGCTCCACATAGGACAGCCAGGCTCCCCGCCGCCTGGCTAAGAGCAGGTGGCCGGCGCAGGGGACGAACACTCCCCGGCCGTACCGAATCACTCCCCGCCGCAGGGCGGAAACAGCCCCGCAAAAAACCCAGTCGAACAGAAAATGGATCCGGCAGCAGACCGGGATCCCCTCCCGCCGGCCGTAGCGCCAATGCTCCATCAAGATCAACGCCCGCCCACCTCCTCCGGCCAGAAGCACTCCCGCCATGTCCGCGTCTCTCCAAAGCAGGCTTGCGCCGCCTCAACCTCCACCAGGACGAACTTCGGGTAGACGGCCAGCACCCGGCCATTCCGGGGTTTCGCCCTGCCGATCCCCTTGGACGAATACACGGTGACCCTGGAACCAGACTTATACCGGCGCATTTCTCCTACTCCTCTCCTGGCCTCACCTGAGGCGTTTTGGGGCATTTTAAGGGGTCGTTTTGGGCGGAAGGTACAAACACCCCACCCGCGAAAAACAGGCCCCTTCCTGGGCAAATTTCGCGTTTTCGCCCTTCTTGCTAAAATGCCAACGAAGCCCGTCATATCAAGCTCCGTTGGCATTTTCGATTTTGGGCTTCTAAACCGTTACATTGGAGGGCTGATCATTTGTCCTGGCCGCTCTGTGGGCCGCCACTCTAACAGCCGTTTTCTCCCGGGATCTGATCTCCCCGCAAGCCGGGCAACGCTCCTGGCGGTTACTGGCCGGCTGAAAGTTCCGCCCGCAGTCCGGGCATTGATTCTTGGCCGGGGCTGGGGGAAGCATCCTGTGCCCGCAGGCACACCAAGCACGGCCAGCCGGTATAATGCCTATGGTTACATGGCAGGCCGGGCAGGTAACGGAAACAAGCTCGGGGTTTTCCATCGTTTATTCACCCCCCTTCGGGCAAAACAAAAGCCCCGCCGTCACCGGCGGAGCCTCCGGGTCGGTGTTGCGCCGTTAGCCAATCCGCTTTGCCGTCACCCGCCAGGTGCCGTCTTCGGCCTGGTCGATCCGGGCCTCAAACCCCTTCCGAATGGTCAGGTCGGCAATGAATTCCGCCTCCTCCCTGTCCACTTTTGGGGTGGACACCCCGTCGCAACCATCGGCGGCGGGGAACCTTTCCAGGTAGCGAAGCACCCCGGACCAAAGCCACGCGCTCATCTCTCTGTCGCCCATCGGTCAATCATCCTCCCCCTCAAGTCGTTCCGAAACCCACCACGCAATGAACTCCGCCATTTGCTGGTTGCCACGATGCAGTCCCTTGCCGTAGGGGTCGGCCTCCCCCAAGCCGTCGGCGCGGCTCCGGTACGTCGCGGCCAGGTCGTCCAGCAGGACCAGCAGCCGCCGGAAGTCCTCCCCCGCCGCCGCGGCGGGCTTGCGGTCCTTCATTTGTCTATCCCCTCCTCTTTTGCCGCGCACCAGTCGCCGCAGGCTATGGTTCGCTCCCCTTCGCGGATCGGCAGGTCGTACCGTCCGAATTGATCCCGTGGTTCCTCCCACCAATTCCAGTCCTTGCGGGTAAGCTGCCGATACGCGGCCACCACCGATTCCCTGGGAGGGAGGCTGTAAGCCGCCTCCGCTCCCGTCGCCAGGTTGACCACTCTTGTCATTCAGGCCACGTCCTTTCCTTTTTCGTCGTCGCCGAACACCAACCCGGATTCCCGAAGGCTTAGGTGGCAGTTGCGGCCAATAATCAGGTGGTCAAGGAGTTCGATCCCCAGCATGTTCCCGGCCTTGCGAAGCTCCCTGGTAACGTTCAGGTCGTCCGCGCTTGGCCACGGATCGCCGCTGGGGTGGTTGTGGGCTATGATGATCGCCGCCGCTCCCGCGTAAAGCGCCGAAGTGAAGACCTCCCTGGGATGAACCGGCGTACTGTCAAGGCCACCCCGGAAAGCGTCGGTTACCCCGATCACCCGCTTCTTGGTGTCGATGTGGATAACCAAGAACCGCTCCTGCGCCAGATCCTCCATGTACCCCCGGAGCAGCGCCGCCACGTCGTCGGGACCGTGGATCACCGGCTTGGCCGCGTAGTCCAGGGAACCTTCGCGCACCAGACGCAACCCCAGCAACGGGACGTTTGCCGTTTCGTCGAAGCGAATCTGTTTTGGCATGTCAACCATCTCCCTATCGTTGGTTGACCAGCCTTGCCGCCGTCCGTGACCGCGTTGCCCTCTGGCCTTGGCCCGCTGCCTCCTTTTGGTGGGAGGGTCGCGGCGGGCTTCCCCGGCCAGCCCGTGGGCTGGTGTGGATGCTGTGCGGTTGTCACGGTGCCCGTCCCGGTGCTTCGTGCAGCACCTTGGAACAGGCAGAGAAATAATAGACGGGCGCTTCGCCCGGCGTGCCGCCGCACGTCCAGCCGCAAGGGTGGCCCTTGGGAGGGATAAATGCCATTCCAAAGAAAACGCCGCCAAGGGCGGCAAAAGATAAAGGGGCGATTTATGCTCACCCCTAGCGGACGGAACCGGCGGCATTATAATCGGCCAAGTCCAAGGTGTTGAATGAACAGGCCCCGGCGGGAGCCAGGGCCAACCGAATTGAAACCCCGTTCCTGGCCGGCCTTCGGTCCGGTCCCTCCGGACGGAAGGCTCTTTGCCCCCGGATGGACGGCATCCCCGGAGGCGGTCCATCCGGGTCCCGCCGGGCATTCTCGCCTGTGGTGATTATTTGGGGGCTGCCGGTGAATACGAAGCCGCCGCAGTCAATCGCGGAACGGAGCAGCGCCAACGGCGCGGCGGGCTTACTTATAAAGCTGGGAGAAGGTAGATACGGGGACAACCCGCGCCAACGGCGCTTCCCCCTCCCACGGCGGGCCACGGAGGCCGCGGCTCCCCTGGCAGACCCCCACCCCCTAACTGGACCGGGCGAGGTGCTCCGGTTCCGGGATGACCACCGCGCCAGGGTAGGAGACTAGCTCCCCCGGCCGCCCGGTTCCTGCTCCACAAGCCACTTGCGGAGGCGGAAAACTCCCGCCATGATTTCGTTCAGCCCGGGAACCTGCCCGTATCTCCGCCCAATGGCCTTGGTCCACTCCTCCACGTCCAGCGTCCAGTTCCAAAGCATCCTCCAGGCGAACCGGGTCATGCTCTCCCTCCTTTCGCGATTCACCGCGCCACCTCCATGACGTACATTTTTTCCCTGCCACGCTCCCACGCGACGCGGAAGCCCAGCCGCTTGCAGAGCCGGTCGCCGTCCGGCGTCTCGGTGAGCGCCAGCACCCTGCCGAACCGGGACAGGTCGCGCATGGCCCGCATTAGGAGCATGGCCCCGGTGTGGTGGTCCGCCGCCGCCAGGGTGCCCACGTAAGCCGCCGCGCTTTCCGGGTCGGTGTCGGCGGGCACCAAGTCGCGCAGCTCCATTTTCCCTTCGGCCAGGAGGTCCGCCGCTTGAGCCCTAATCGGCCTCCAGGTGAGGACGCCGGCAAGGCTATTCCCCCGGCGGGCGGCCAGGTAGCCGGACGGCCAGACCGCCAGCATGGCTGCCCATTCCTCCGGCGTGCGTTCGGTCGCGGACACGGGGGGGCCGCCGCACGACCAGATCAGGTCTTGCGTCATGGCCACCACCTCCGGCACGTCCGCCGGGAGCATGGGACGGATCGACAGGCTCTTGCCGAACATCTCCGCCGCCGCGTCCCCCACGGCCGCCATGAGCTTACGGCGGTCCTGCCGGCCGCTCCTCTTGACGTACATGTCCGCGTCCGCCCTGGCGATTACGGCGGCGGTTTCCTCCCCCAGGCCGCCCACGGCCATGCCCACGGTGCCGGAAGCGTCGGCGGCCTTGAGAGCCGCCTGAATGGTTCTGACGATGCAGTTGCCGGCTTCCATGGCGGTTCCGGGCAGGACGGCCACGAATTCGTCGCCGCCGTAGCGCGCCACCAGGTCGGAGGACCGCAACGCGGAGCGAATCGCTCCCGCCGCCCGGCGGATTAGGTCATCCCCGGCGGCGTGGCCTTGGGTGTCGTTGACCTCCTTCAATCCGGCCAAGTCAATGAAGAGGACCGCGGCCTTCACGGTCAGAGAAACGGGCAGGGCCTCCCTCCGGGGAAGGCCGGTGAGGGGGTCGGGCACCGGGGCGATCATGCCGCATTCCTCCTTTCGGGGAAAGAAGAAGCCCCGCGCTTGCAGGGCTTCGGCCTAATAGTCCTCTTCGTCCGTCTGGTCCGGGAACACCATTTCCACTTCGCAACTCTCAAGCTTGAGGCTGGCCCGGAACTCCTTGCCGGTGTTGCGGGAGGTGAAGCCGAACCGCCCAATCTCCTCCCCGGCCAGGAGTTTCTTCGCTTCGGCCAGGGAAACCCGGTGGCCGGCGATCTCCTTCCAGATCGTAACGTGTTCATGATCGGCGTCCTTCCAGTTCCGGCACCCGAAAGCCTTCGGTGTCTCCACCACGTCCCCGCCGCAGCCGGGGCACTTACCCAAGACCTCCTTCGGAGCGTCGTCGAACTTAAACCTCACCCGGTAGCCTTCTTCGGGGTCCAGGTACAGCTTCGCGGAAAACTCCTTTCCGGTCTTGCTCTTGAATCCGTGGATCTCCTTGCTGGTCGCCAGGTCCTGCACCAATTCCCGCACGGCCTGGGCGGGAAGCTTCTTCTTGGCCACCTCCCCCCAGACAACGAATCCGCAAGCCTCTTTCCCGGCGGCGCAGGCCCAGCCAAACGGGGTGCGCTCAACTTCGGTGCCGCACTTGGGGCACAGCCCAACCGGCGTTTTATCGTCCTCTTTGACCTCCATGCTCATTGGTATCACCCCCCTTCTTGCAAAACGTCGTCAAACAGCGTGTCTTCCTCCCGCCGCCGGGCCTCGACCTGGCCGCGAACGTCCATGAGCCGGTCCGACAGGTTTTCCAGCACGTCCATGGCTTCGGCGGGCCGGTCAAGGCGCAGGCGCGCCATGGCCACGGAGACGGCGGCGCATGACAGGTAAACCGCCCCCTCGAAATTCGCGAAGTCGGCGAAAAAACGGCAGGGGCAAACGCACCGGCGGCGACCGGGCAGAAGACAGCCGCCGCCCTCCGTGGGCAGGTAGGCCGGGCAGCTTTCCTGGACGATCATCTGGATCGGCGTCATGCGATCCTCCCTCCTTTCCGGGGAATAAGAAAGCCCCCGCTCCCGCCCTCTTCTCCGGAAAAGGACGGGAGCCGGGGCTTCCCCCGACGGGTTTACGCCCCCTCCCGCAGCCTCCTGCAAATCGCGGGGAGGATAAAGGGAGCCGTGCCGACCACACCCAGAGCCGCCAAAATCGCCAGCGGCCAGTCCGCCAACGGACAATACCACCCGGCCAGCCCACCCACAACCGCACCCGCGGTCAACAAGAAAGGGAACCGATACCGCGCCATTAACACTCACCTCCTTCCGGGGAACGGCGGCTTACCGCCCCCCAAAAATGTCCTCCAGGCCGATATCCCGGATCTGGGGAGTGCCGCCAACGGTTGGGTCGTCGGCCTCCTCCATGACCGTGGCCTCCCGATCCTGCTCCTGGGAAAGCGGGAGCGCCGGGGAAGCCCCTCCCTCTTCCGGCGGCGAATCGGAGGAGAGGAGACCGCTGGGCCTGGACATGGCTATAAACTCATCGGCTAACCCCTGGAGCGTCTTGCCGTGATCCAGGGGGTGCCGCCAGGGGTCAAGCCGCGCCTCCTGGTCCACGTTGCCAAGGTGCTTGAAGCGCGAATCAAGGTAATAGGGGCACGTGCCGATTCGGGCACCGTACTTGCCAAGCCTATGAAACAGGATTGGCGGCGGCGAATTATCCCGGCCCACCCACTGCCCGCCCATTCTGGAAATTTCGTCCGCGGTCATCACTTCACGCGGAACGTAGGACGCCTGCCAGGAGGCCACCCCGGTATGGGTGTCGCTCCTGGTCTGGACGTGGACGGACTTCTTTCCCAGGCCGTTACTAAGCTGCTGTGCCGTGGCCGGGTCGGAGCCGGGGAAGACGATCCGGTTGACCAGGTTGCCAAGAATGGCTCCGGCGTCCTGCCCGTAGACGGCCTCCACCTGGGAGATCGATTGCAGGCCGCAAAAAATCGAAACGCCCTTTCCCGCCGCGGTGGTGACCGCTTCGGCCATGTTGGGAACTTTCCCGCTGTTGGCGAACTCATCCAGAAACAGGATCAACGGGCGCGGGAGTTTGGGCGGGCCGCGCCGGATCTCCGCCAGGAGTGAACCCCACGCAAGGGCCTGCATGGCGGACTGCGCCTGCCTGGCCACGACGAAGACCGCCGTGGGCCGCTCCCAAATTTGCGGCCAGCGAAAGGAGGGGGAACTGTAAATGTGAAGGAGGTCCGGCGTGGTGAACGTCCCCAGGTGCGCGGGTATTTCACTACGGATAGTGCCCAGCACCTTCGGGTTTTCTCCGAGGTTTTCCATAAGGAACGCAAGCTGGCTGGCCGCCCAAGGGTCAAGCCGCGCCCCAAGCTCCAGCACCTGCCCTGGAGCGGCGTAAAGCAAGGCTAGGGCGTGGCCGAAGGTCGCGCCGGGCTTCTTGGCCGCCACCACCAAGGACGCGGTGAGAATCAATCGCGCCGCGTTGGACCAGTAGGGGTCGCTCTCCTTGCCCGTGCTTGGCATAACCGTACCAGTCATGTCCTTGACGCTGGCGTAGTCAACCCTGCCGGCTTCGTCCAAGCACCAGGGGAGCGGGTCGAAACCTTCGGACAGACGAGGCACCCCCGGCGCGTAGACGTGGATCGCGTAGCCGGCGTCGGCCAGTTCGGGGCCGGCCACGGCCAAAAGTTCGGCTTTGGGGTCGGAGCAAACGAAAGACGGGAGCATTGCGCGATTTTTGGCCCGCTTGGCCGCCGCCGCGGCCTCCAGCAGGTTGGGCAAATAGAAGGCGCTGGACTTGCCGCTCCGGGTCGGGCCGACAACCATGGCATGCGTTCCCGCCGGCCAAATGGGCAGGTAACGGCGCAGGTACGTGCCCCTGCCGATTAGCAACGACGGCTCCCTGCCACGGGAAAACCGCAGGCCGGTTTCCCAGGGCCAGAACCCCAGCCGGCCGCTGCCGTGATATGTTTGGGTGGCCACTTAGCGATCACGCTCCTTTCTCTTGGGATCTCCACCCTCAACCGCAAGCTCCTTCCCGGCCTCCTCCAGGATCTTTTTCCCATGTGGGAGGATCATGGAAATCTCCTGGACGGGAGGAGGCATGAGCAGGGACAGAAGCCAGCTTACCGGGTCCACGCGCAATTCACCCCCTTTAAAATAGAGCGGGACCGCCAAATTAGCGATCCCGTTCGTGCGTCTTGTCTTTGTCCTTGGGTTTCTCCTCTTCCGGGGTTTCCCGGTGCAGGTGCCTGTCCGCCCAGTCCCGAAGCTTTTCGGTAAAGCTCTTCCCGGCGTCCGCGGCGATCCGGTCCCGTTCCTGGTCCGACGTGGCCAGGGTCTTTTTGTCGTCCCGGCTCATCCCCTTGGCGGCCTCCGCTATGGCCTTGTCCCTATCCAGTTTGGCGCCGAAGCCCTCCAGCCCGTCACTCACCAGGTAGACGCGGGCGTCCTCCCGGTGGCGGGACAGGGCGACGTACCCTTGGGCCTTCTTGGGCGACGACGTGGACAGGTCAAGGAGCGCGTAGTCCCGCTGGTCGGTCCTGCCTTGGGCCAGGTGCGTGGTGCCGGCGTGGGGGTGGTGCCAATCCTGGAATTCGTCCGCCCGCCAGGTGAGCTTGCGCCCGGTGTAATCCTTGGTCCGCTCATTCCACTCCCTGGCCTCAATGGTGACGTGGCCGTCCCGGTCGAACTTGACGGAGGTTATCTCCGCCGCCGTGCCGTTGGTGACTTTGCCGCCCCTATCCCCAACTTGGGCCTTCGCCTTGCCGTTCCCTTTGTCGGTGACGTTGGCCCGGATTATGATCTTGTCGCCGGGAGTGACGCCGATCTCTCCCTGCATGTTGCGGACGGTGGCCGCGTCCCGGCCAAGCTTCCCGTCCTCCTGGAGCGCCTTGCGGGCTTGCGTGTTGAGCAGGTGGGCCTCCTTGTTCGTCGAAACCAGCATGTAGCCGGTCCCGCCGTCCTTGCTCCAGTCCTTAACCATTTTGGCCATAAGCTCCCGGCGGTCGCCGGTGTCAAGCTGGCCATGCTCCGCATACCCGGCAAGCGCCTCCTTCGCCCTCCCTTCCGCCAGGTCGGCAACGGCCTGGCGCTGCCACTCCTTGCCCTGGCGGCGGATCTCCGTCAACTCCGCCGCCGCCGCCGCGCCGCTTCCTAGGGCAATCTCCCTGGCAGCCGTAAAGGAGCCGCCGGCCTCAGTTTCGTGCAGTTGTCTGTCATCGCCGGAGAGTAGGAGTTTCCCGCCGCGCTCTTGAGTAATCCGGGACAACTGGGCGAACTGGGGAGTGCCGACCTTGCCGGCTTCATCCAGCACGTAGAGCGTCGGCCTGCCGTCGGCCTTCTTAGCGGCGTTCATCTCCCGGCGGATCGCCCTCGCCCTCTCCGACAAGTTGTCCGCCGTGGCCTGGTGATACCGGCTCTGGCCGCGGTGGGTGGCGCGATACATTTTCTTTTTGGCTTCCGCGTTGCCCGGAGCACCGCGGATCTTGGCCCGCAGGTCACTATCCAGATCCAGCTTATGGCCGAGGAAGTGCCCCCAAGATTTGACGGCGTGGCTCCGGGCCTCTCTCCCGACCAGTCCGGCCCGCGCCATGGACCATTCCCGCTTTGAGAACGTCTGCACGACCTCCGGCAGTTCCGCTTTGCCGTCCTTGCCCGCCTTGGGCCGGAGCCAATCGTCGGGCAGCCCGCGCAGGGCCGCCTCCGCCCTCACGCGACCGCTTGGCTGGTAGGCCGCGCCGTCTTGAAGCATGGTCTGAAGCTCACGAACGGCCCAGGACCGCTCCTGGTGGGGTGAGAGGAAGCCGGCAACCGTCTGGCTCTCAATACCCGCCGCGGCCAATTCGTCCTTTGCCCGGTGGGTGGGAGCTATCCCCACCACCCGGATTCCGGCGGCTTCGTGCGCCCGGCGAACGGCATTAAGGATCGTCGTCTTGCCCGAACCGGCAATGCCAGTGAGGGTGGCCAGCCGCCCCTCGCGGCAGACGGTTTCCACGGCCCGGCGCTGTTCCGCCGTGAACGTGAAGCCGCCTTCGGTTTCGGTGAAAGCTATGGCGTGGTCAACCTGCTCCTTCGTCGGCCCTTTCCAGGTTTTCGCGTCATGGACCATTTTGCCGAAGTCCCGGATCATGGACCTTTCGGTCTCCCGGTGCCGGAGGGTGCTGTAGACCGGCTGCCCCCGGTCGTCCTCACGGAGCTTGACGATTGCCTTATCCTGGAGGAGTCTGTCCGCTTCTTTGCGCAGGGCTTCGGCGTCCAGACTGGCCGGAGCCTCCCGCGCCGCCAGGATACCCAGCTTTTCGGTGAGCTTTTGGCTCTGGAACGTGCTGTTTTGGCTGGTCAAGCTGTCCAGCAGAGCCTCCGTCTGTTCCCGGCTTGGCCGCCAGGGAAGCGGCTTGGCACGGTTGATAACCATGCCCCGAACGGCCTCCAGACCGAAGCCGTGCTCCTTGGCTTCCCTGGACCACCGCTCCCGAAGCTCCGCAAGGGGCGTGTACTGCTTGGCCTGCCGGGTTTGTTTTTGCGCGATCTGAGCCGCCTGCGCCCCGGAACGGCCAAGGGCCGCCAGTTCGTCTTCGATCTCTTTATGCCGGCTGGACCATTTTTCGGTAAGTTTTTCGGGGACACCGGTAATCTCAACGGTCCCCGGCGTCTTGCCGTGCTGGATCTCAAAGCCCAACTCCCGAAGCCGGCTGCCAAGCTCCGCCTGGTAAAGCACCCCCGCCGCCTTGCTGTGGCCGTAGAGGCCCGCGCCGTCCAAGGTGAGCCAGGTGCCGTCTTCGGCCTGGCAGACGTTTGCAACCAGAACGTGGGAGTGAAGCTGGGGATCCTCATTGCGTGAGGAACTATGGCGGTACTCCGCCGCGATCAGCGGGGTGGTGAGCTTTTCGCTTTCCGCCCCGCCGTGACCCCGGCGGGTGTAGGCTGCGTTTTGATCCAGGTAGTCCTTGGCCGCCCGGACGGCCTGGTGGTGCGCCGCCTCAATGGCCTCCCTAAGCTCCGGGTCTGCCACGGCATACACGGAGGAAACAGTTTTTGGAGACGAAAAGGTGAGATCGAACCCGTTGACCCGGTTGTCTCCCTGGGCGTGGACCAGTTCCTTTCCCGTCGTGGGGTCCACGCCGTCCAGCAAAGCCTTGAGTTGGCCGGGAAGGGTTTCCCCGTCCAACCCAAGCAGCCCGCCGTCCAGCCACCGCCCCGGCGGCTCCCCTGCTCCCTCGGCGGCCTGGTAATAGTCCGCCTGCGTGTAGCCGTCGGCCTCCTGGCCGGCCAGTTCCCTGGCGTTTTGCCCTTCGAAATACTTGGCCGCCACTTCGGAACTTTGGATTTTGGAAATCGTTAGCAGCATACTCACCTCTTTCCCGAAAAAATGGACCGGGCCGGGCTATTTGAAAACGCGCACCCCCCCGCGCTTAGACGCGGCGCGGCCACGGCGGCAATGGGAATCATGGTGCATGAGCGCGGCGTAATTGGTGGGCTTCTTCGGCTTTTTCCTCACTTCGTTCACCCCCCTTCGAATGGGAAAGGCCGGGGCGGTTGACAACTAATCCTCAAACTGCCACTTTGACGCGAAATGCTCCGCCGCTTCTTTGTTTGGCGACTGCGAAACCGATGGAACCTGCCCAAGGGACAAGTTGCCCCTTTCCATGACCAAGGCAATCCGCTCAATGCCAGTCGCCAGCCTGTCTTCCCTGGCCGCCCGCGAAACCAGGAATCCCGGCCTGGCGGTGCTCTTCAAACTCGACAACCCAGCATATAACTCCGGGTAGCGGTCCCGATAAACGGACGCCCGGACCATGATCCGCTCTCCGTTCGCCATTTTCTTCCCTCCTTCGTGCCATATTCAAGCCCGATATGATAGGCTTCCTTATAAAAAAAAACGTCACGGTGCCAACCTGCTCTTAACAAGAAGAGAAAATGGCACCGTGAACATGCAGAACCCCAGGGAACCCGCTTCCCGCAAGGCCGGAGCCTGGCACGGCTACCGCCAAACGGCCCGCTCCGCCTCCTGGAAATAGCCCAATGCGTTGGCGTACGGGAGGTCGTGCGGACCAAGCCGGGCAATCTCCGCCGCCGGAAGCACCGTTTCAATGACGCTACCCAGGACAATAGCCCCGCCGCCCACCGGCACTAAAACGGAAATCATGTTGCCCGCGTCCCCGTACCTTACGGCCAAAGCGTCCCGCAGCCTGTCGGCCACGGAACGGAGTACGGGTTCGGCGGCTTCGAAGCCGCCAATGGTCTTTCCCCGTATGTTCACCGGGCTGGCGATGGCCTCAAGGGCCACCCTGGGAGACGACGGGGCGAAGCCGGTGGCCTGCTCAATAAGAGCGGACATCCCGGAGGCCACGTCGTTGACGCCGGCCTGCACCGAAAAACATAACTGGGTGATCGGGTCCATGGTCCCCAGGTCAATGGTCACCACGTCGCAGGTCCGGGAGCCGAAATCAAGCACCGCCGCCATGCCGTTGCCCCGCCTTAACACACCCCGGTTAATCGCGTGGATCGTAGCGGCAACCGACTGGGGGCGAAGCACCAGCTTGACAATCCGGTAACGCCGGTGTTCCCCCAGGCTGGAGACCACCTCCAGTTCCCGGCCCTCCAAAAATTCCTTCGCCTTGGCCCGCTCCAGTGAAAAAGAGCCAAGCGGCGTCCCGGTGCCAAGCGCCACGTCTCCGCTGGGAACGCCGGAACGCCAAAGCGCCGCCCCAAGAAGGGGCAGGGTTTCGGGGTCCGAAAGCCGCCCGTCCCCCTGGGGAGAGCGGAAATCCAACTGGGCGTCGTCGCCGAAGACGTGAAGCGGGCCGCCGTCAACCGAAAGGGCCAGGACGTTCCCTCCAAGACCCCAGCCTTCGGCGGAGTTATGAACGGCGTACCGGCTGGGAAACCTGTCCCACCGCCCGTCACTGGCCACGGTCT
>JAJZBP010000281.1 GCA_021798855.1 Bacillota bacterium | reverse complement strand
AGCAAGAGGGATGGATCCACTCCGTCCACCTCGCCCACGTGCCCCAAATCCCGCCGCACTCCTTCCCGATCCACGTAGACCATCCGCCTGGCCAGGATGGTGTTCCCGTCCTTGCCCGACAGTCCCACCGCCCGGCCCCCCTGCCGGTTGAGCAGGGACACCAATTCCCGGTTCACCTTTCCAACCAGGACCATTTCCACCAGTTCCGCCGACTCGGCGTCGGTCACACGCAAGCCATCCACGAAGCTGGCTTCTTTGCCGAGCCGCGCCATGAGACTCGTGACCTCCGGCCCACCGCCGTGCACCACCACCAGGCGCATGCCCACATAGTGCATCAACAGGATGTCGGCGGCCACCGTTTCCCGCAGGGCGGCCACACGCATGGCCGCGCCCCCATACTTGACCACAACCGTCTTACCGTGAAAAGACCGGATGTAGGGCATGGCCTCCACCAAGACGGAAGCTTTTTGGATGATCTCTTGCGTCTAACTCCCTCCCGTTTCATCCCGTTCCAATTCTCCTATGGCTATTCGCCGGAAGAGCGTTTTTTTCCTACAAAAGTTCAAACTGACGGAAATTATATCGCCTGCAGCGGCGGCTGTCCAAACGGCGGCTGCCACCAGATAATTTCTTCTTTGGACATTTCAGCTTCATACCTGACTTTCGCCAGTCTTGGAGAGAGACGTTGATACCATGGGGCTGGTAGGCCTCAAAGTGTGGTGGCAAGCATCAGGAGTTGGGCAGGTAGCGTTGCAAATTGAAGATATCGAGGAGGCGTTGTTGTACGGTTGAGCGTTCGGTCAAAGTGTGGACGGCTTTTGTCGGGCTGTAAACCAGGATCACTTCCTGGATGTCGGCCAATTCCTGCACCATGGCATCTACACTCAGACCCACGTCCTGGATTTTGAGCATCATCACCTTCAAGACCAATAGGGCCAACACACACACCATGGCGTACAGGCGGATCTTTGTGTCGGTAAAATGCCGGAGCGGGCTGAACCGCACCAGATCCGGCGACTTGATTTCCCTGAAATTTTCCTCAATCGCCGCCTTGTCGTGGTTGTAAAAGCGGATTACCTGCTGGGCCGTAAGAGCGGTGCGGGTCAGCTTTAAATTGGGGATAAAACTTGGTTTGTGGGCGGAGGAAACCAAAAGTGGCGAAGTTTACGCCGCTCCTTTTGACGTGATCCTTCCCTTGCTCCCGCCCCTCCAGCACTACCTTGATCCGGATCTGTTCTTCGTTGCCAAAGGACGCCTTTCCATTATCACCGATGACAACGTCCAGGGAGCGCCTGACTTGGTGATCGAGATTCTGTCGAAGCATACGGCCCGGCAGGACTGGGTGGACAAAAAGACGGCTTATGAAGCCAGCGGCGTAGCCCATTACTGGATCGTTGACCCCGATAAAAAAGTGCTCACCGCTTTTCGTTTGGAAGATGGCAAATACCGTCAGGCCGGCCGCCACGAAGGCGACGTTACCTTTGCCCTGGAGGACTTACCCGGCTTGGAAATTAGCCTCAGGGAAATCTGGGGCTGAACGCAAAATACCCACTTGCTTTTTCGGTCGAAAAGAGGCATAATTTCCCATAGGGGGGTCTAAAATTGTCGCACCACGGGGCGGTCATGGAGCAACTGCGCTGGGTAAATAGGACAGACGATCCTTTCGACCACGTTGTGAATGTGGCTTCCGTCCCTCAGCGCAGCCCCTTCCGTTATCCCGGCGGCAAAACCTGGCTGGTCCCCGAAATAAGGGCTTGGCTACGTTCCCTCCCTATCAAACCGAAAATCTTGGTCGAACCCTTCGCCGGGGGGGGCATCGCTTCCCTCACGTCCGTATGTGAAGGGTTGGTTGAAAAGGCAGTACTCGTCGAGCTTGACCCCCATGTTGCCGCCGCTTGGCGCCTCATCTTGGAGGACGAAGCATGGCTGACTGAACATATCCTTGCATTCAAGGTGGATCGGGACAGCGTCCTCGCTCTCTTGGCTAAGGAACCGGAAGATTGGAGAGAAAAGGGCTTTCAAGCCATCGTGCGCAATCGGGTACAACGGGGTGGCATCATGGCCCCCGGCGCCAGCCTGATGAAAAATGGGGAAAACGGACGCGGGATAAGCTCCCGCTGGTATCCCCAGACTATCGCCCGCCGCATCCATGAGATCCACCGGCGGCGGGATAGGATAACTTTTATTGAAGGCGACGGTCTTGAGGCCATCAGCGCCCATGCCCATGACCCAAAGGTGGCCTTTTTCGTAGATCCTCCCTACACGGCGGGAGGCAAAAAGGCCGGAAGGCGGCTATATGCTCACAACGACGTAAACCATGAAGCCCTCTTCGCGTCGCTGGCCCAAGTGGCTGGGAAAACATTACTGACTTACGATGAAGCCCCGGAGGTATTGGCCTTGGCCATCAAGTATGGGTTCCAGACACAACGAGTCCCCATGAAAAACACTCACCACGCCAAAGTTCATGAACTGTTGCTTACTTGCTCTGGCGGCTTCGTGAACCAAGAAGCTTTTGCCTGATCCTTATTTCAAATTCGTTCTTTGAAATGGGAACCCCTGCAGTTAATCCCTCAACAGCGTGTTCCAAAGTTATGTAGCGAGTAAATGCTGGCTTGAGCACCGCTTCATACGGTGATTTTTTTTCATAGTCAACAACGAACCACATAATGTCACCATTCGACAGATCATCAACGCACTGCATGGGACCTAACGCTGAAAAAAATCCTTTATCTGTTATGACCGCCGTCTTGACCCCCCAGCGCCTTAAGGTGGGGACTTTGATCTGGAGTTGCGGCATCAATCTTTTTGGGCCACTGCTTCAATAATTCGGACGTCGCCTACCGACAGGAAAAGGAATACTACTGGGTCCCGAAAAGGAAGCCGCCTGTT
>JAJZBP010000280.1 GCA_021798855.1 Bacillota bacterium | reverse complement strand
CGTTCAAACGGGAGACGTCCTTGCTGGATGCCGCCGGGCGGCCCATTTTCGGCAGGACCCTTTCGTTCCCCAACCGCGGTTCTTGACTCCCCGCGTCAAGCGCCGCTCTTCAGTTTGACCTTGCCCAAATAGCCGATGCTTTGCTGGGTGACCACCTCCGTGCCCAGCGCCGGTTGGAGCACGTTCAGCGAAGTCTTCACCACCCGGAAACGCAAGATCCCCGGTTCAGCCGTGCCGTCCAATTCCAAAAGGTCGTTGGGGTGAACGGTTATGGTGAGGAAAGACGTGGCGAAATTCTCCTCCACCTTCCCGTTCACCAACAGTTTGGCCCGCGGCGAAGAAGGACGGCTCACCAGCATGATGGTCACCGTTCCCGTGGCCGCCTTGGCCTGGCTGAAGCCTTTCTCCAGGGCAACGGCCGCTCCCGCCAGGTGTCGCCCCTCCATCCCCACCCAGGATCTGAACGCAGCCCCGCCGGCCAGTTCCCCCACCAGAAAAACTGCCAGCGCAAGTATAACCAAGCGTCCCAGCAACCGCTCCAGGCTGCCCCAATAATCCCGCGGATGATAGCCGCCCAACTGTCCACCCCCAAGTCTTTCAGGACAGGTTATGCCGTCGTCCGGCTTTTATGCCCACCCGGGGATGTCAGTGCCCGGCGCCTCGACCCTGTCGCCGGCGACGGAAAAAATAAATTACGCCACCCAAAACCAAAACCACGATCAGCACATCCAGCAGGTCGAACAAGCGCCGCAGGGATTCCCAGCGGGGACCGAGGATGACTCCCGCGTAGGTCAAGACGACCGACCAGATGAGCGACCCGGCTAAAGTGTAAATGGTGAAGAGGGGCAGGCGCATTCTCGTTATCCCGGGAGGGAAGGAAATGTAGGTCCGCACCGCCGGCAACAACCGTCCGAAGAAAACGGCTTCCGCCCCGTAGCGGGCGAACCACCTTTCCGCCCGCCGCAATTCTTCCTCCCGGATCAGGATGTAACGACCATAACGCTCCAGCAGGGGGCGCCCCCCCCAGAGGCCCAGACCGTAAGCCAGCAGGGATCCGACGGTGCCTCCCAGCGTCCCAACCAAAACCGCCGCCCAAAAACCAGCCTTCCCTTGGTAGACCAGGTAGCCTGCAAAAGGCAGGATGATCTCGCTGGGCAGGGGTATCCCGACGCTTTCCAAAATCATGCCGCCGAAAACAGCGACCAAACCGAAGGACAGCAGTAGCTTCAGCAACTGTTTCAACTTCCCCCCCTAAACTGAACCATCCCCACCCAAAATCTCCTTCAGCGCCCGGATCAGGGTTTCGTTTTCCTCCCGGCGGCGGACGGCCACTCTAAGGTGGTATTCATCAAGGCCCAAGAAATTCCTGCAATCCCGCACCAGCAGGCCACGCCTGGCCAACATCTCCCCCAAGTCCGTCCGCGGCACCCGCAAAAGAAGGAAGTTGGCCGCCCCCGGGTAAACCAGAACCCCCGGCAACCCGGCCAGTTCCGCGGTCAGATACTGCCTTTCCACCGTCACGACCCGCCTGGTGGCTTCCCGGAAGGCTTCGTCGGCCAGGGCCGCCCGGCCGGCCGCTTCGGCCAGGGCGTTCACTCGCCATGGCGTGGCGGCCTCCTCCAGGTCGCGGATCGCTTCCCGCGGGGCGATGGCATAGCCGAGGCGCAGGCCGGGCAGGGCGTACAGCTTGGTCAGGGAAACCAGCACGAAGACACCTTCGCCGGATGCAGCCTCCCGCCCCAAGGTGAGGCCGTCGGCCTCCCCCGCAAAACCCAAAAAAGATTCGTCCACCAGCAACGTCTTCCCGCGGGCGGACAGGGACAAGACCTCCTCCCGCGCCAGGAGCCGCCCCGTCGGGTTATTGGGATTGCAGCAGAAAACGACGTCCCCCGTCGCCTCCGGGTGAGCGCCGCCGTCCACCACCACCCCGCCGGCGATCCGCACCGCCCTGGCGTACTCTCCGTAGGTCGGGGGCAGGACAATCGCCCTGGCCGGACGGTTTACATATGCCCAAAGCTGGAGGATCTCCGACGCTCCGTTGCCGACAAAGACGTTTTCCCGGCCGACCCCGGCGGCGGCGGCGATCGCCTGGCGCAATTCCAGGTACTCCGGCTCCGGATACTCCTCAATCCGGTCGGCCGCCTCCTGCAGAACCCGGCGCACCCCCCTGGGCGGACCGAGGGGATTCAGGTTGGCCGAGAAATCGATGAACCGTTCGGGGGGGATGCCCAACCTGGCGGCGGCCGCCCAGCGGTTTCCACCGTGCACGGCTAACCCACGCCCCTTCCCACGGTCCCGGACACCATCAGGGGACGTCCGGGCAATTCCGCCGGATAGCCCGGGATCCGCCGCCCCGGGGGGAAGATCACTCCCACCACCGTCCCGCTGTGGGCCGCGTTGATCCCAACCGCCCCTTCCTCCCGGCCCCAGCGCCAGATTTCCTCCAAGCCCGATTTAGGCAAAACGTCCTGGTAGGAGAGGGCGCTGAGGGTGGCCCCACGCCCCAGCAGGTTCCAGTCGCCGGCGGCTATCCCCGCCGTCACCAGCTCCAAGGCCCGCTGCACCCACCGGCCTCTTTTCTTCTCCAACCGCGCCAGGTCCTCGCGCGCGTTGAATACCAGGGTATCCACTTCCCCTCCCAAGTCGAGCAACAGGAGGCGGCAGGGAAGATACCCCAGGGGGGCCGCCAGGGAACCCCCCAGGTGATCGAAAAGCACGAAACCGGGATACATCAGTCCGTCGCTGGGCTCGATCCCCAAAGCCAAAGCAGCCAACTCCCGCCCGGAAAGTTCCCGACCCGTGGCCCGCGCCGCCGCCAGGCCGCCCGCAACCACGTCCCCGCCGCTGGCAGCCACGCCCTCCCCCGCAAGAATCGCCCTTCCCACCTTCAACC
>JAJZBP010000279.1 GCA_021798855.1 Bacillota bacterium | reverse complement strand
CGCCGGCCGCTTCCCTGACCACGGCGGGGAATCCCCCCTCCGTGGCGGCGGTGGTCCAGACGGCCACGAAGGCCGTGGTCGAAATCAATGTGGAAAAGATGGGCCGGGGAGCGGGACCGTTCGGCTTTTCGGGGAATCCCTTCCAGCCTTTTTCCGGGAACCCCCGGCCCCAACTGTTGCAGGGCGTCGGTTCCGGCTTCATCGTCGCCGGCAACGGCTACATTCTCACCAACGACCATGTGGTCAACGGGGCCAGGAAGATCTTCGTGACCTTGCCGAGCACAGGCGCCAACTACCCGGCGAAGGTGGTGGGAACCAGTTTCGCCCTGGATCTGGCGGTGTTGAAGATCAACGCCGGCAACAACCTGCCCACCCTGGCTTTGGGCAGCTCGACCCAGATGCAGCCCGGAGACTGGGTGATCGCCATCGGGAGCCCGGACGGGTTGGAGCAAACGGTGACGGTCGGCGTGCTCAGCGCCAAGGGGCGGCCGATGACCATCGGTAACCGGAACTACCTAAACCTGCTCCAAACCGACGCGGCCATCAATCCCGGCAACTCCGGTGGGCCTTTGTTGAATCTGCAGGGACGGGTGATCGGGGTGAACACGGCGGTCAACGCCGGAGCGCAGGGGATCGGCTTTGCCATCTCTTCCGCCACGGTGGAAACGGTCTTGCCCAAGTTGCTGGCGGGACAGCGGCTGGTGGAGCCGTACCTGGGGGTTTACGTGACCAACGGGGGGAACGTTTTTTCCACGGCCGCCCCGGGGGCGCTGGTTACCGGCGTGATGGCGGGCAGCCCGGCCGCTGCGGCCGGCATCAGAAAGGGCGACCTGATCACTGCCTTCAACGGGCAAAACGTCACCGTGGGCAATGACCTGGTGGCCGCAACCCGGAGCGCCCGGGTCGGCCAGAACGTTCAATTGCAATTGGTGCGGGCCGGCAAAAAGATCACCGTCGGAGTGAGACTGGCCGCCATGCCCAACAAGCTTCCCGCCCAACCGGCCAATACGGGAGGCTGAATCAAGGCAACGGGGAGGGGGAACCATGGGTCGCCACCGGGTGCGAGTGGTGCCGCCGCTTGACCACGTTCGTTTGGTCGAAATTCTCCGGAAACTGGATGTCGATGAGGGCGGCGTGCGGATCATGGCTCCCAAAGGCATCCACCGGCTCCTTTGGGTGGAGGGGTTCTCCACCCGGGGGGCGAACATACTGAAGCAAGAAATGTTGGCCAGGGGCGGGGAGGTGGCTTTGCCGCGCGCGGCCAGCCTTTTGAGCGGGAAGACCACGTCGTGCCTGATCATGGGGACCCTGAGCCAATTGCGCTCCCTGGTTGCCAAACTGCGGGGGCAGGCCGTTTTTGGGCTGGCCGGCTTGGCGGAGGAGATCGAGACGGCTTTGGCCGTTACGGAAGAAGACTTGAGGTGGGACTGCCGGGGAAGGATCTTCGACCTCGGGGAACGGAGCCTGATCATGGGGATACTCAACGTCACCCCCGACTCGTTTTCCGATGGGGGCCGCTACCATGGTTTGACCGCGGCCGTTGAGCGGGCCAAGACGATGGCCAAGGAGGGAGCGGTGATCATCGACGTCGGGGGGGAATCGACCCGACCCGGTGCGCCGGAGGTGCCCGTGGCGGAGGAATTGGCCCGGGTGCTCCCGGTGGTGGAAGCTCTGGTGGCTGAACTCGACCTGCCGGTGTCGGTGGACACCCGTAGGGGGGAAGTCGCTCAACGGGTCCTGGACGCGGGAGCGTCCCTCATCAATGACGTTTCCGGAGATCCGGAGCCTGAGCTTTTGCGCGCCGTGGCCGAACACGGGGCGGGTTTGGTGCTCATGCACAACGGGCGGGGACGGACTTACACGGAGTTTTGGTCCGACGTTTACCGCGGCTTGGCGGGGATGCTGGAAGGGGCCCGGGCGGCGGGGATCGGAGAGGAAAAGGTGGCCGTCGATCCGGGGATCGGTTTTGGCAAAACGGTCGAGCAGAATTTGGAGTTGGTGCGGGGGGTGGGGTCTTTATCGTCTTTGGGGCGGCCCATCCTTCTGGGACCGAGCCGCAAGAGCTTCATCGGCGCGGCCTTGGATCTGCCGGTGGAAGAGCGGTTGGAGGGCACCCTGGCCTGCGTGGCGGTGGGGGTCTTCCAGGGGGCGCACATCCTCAGGGTTCACGACGTGCGGGCCGGGGCGCGGGTGGCGCGGCTGGCCGATAGGCTGCGGGGGCGGGGTGAGGAAGAGCTTGGACAACATTGACGCCGTTTACCTGCGGGGAATGGTCTTTCATGCCCGGCATGGAGTTTTGGCCTGGGAAAGGGAATGCGGCGAGGTGTACCGGATTGACCTGGAGATGGGCCTGGACCTGCGGCGGGCCGGGGCGAAGGATGACCTGACCGAAACGGTGGATTACGGGTTGGTTTACGCCAAGGTCCGCGGGATCCTCGAAGGGGGGCCGGTGGAACTCTTGGAGACCCTGGGGGAGCGGATCGCCGCGGCGGTGTTGACCGGCTTTCCGTCCGTTCGGCGGGTGGTGGTCAGGGTGGAAAAGGAGCGGCCGCCGGTGGGGGGGTTGGTGGAAAGGTCGGGAGTGGTCCTGACCAGACCGTTTGTGGACGCGGCCGGGGCGCCGGACGGGGAGCGCTCGGCGGTCACGGCCTACGTGGCCTTGGGCTCCAACGTGGGGGACAGGGGTGAAGCCCTGCGGCAGGCGGTGACGGCGCTGGCGGCCCTGCCCCGCGTCCAGGTGGAGAAAGTGTCGTCCGTGTACGAGACCCAGGCGGTGGGCGAACGGCAGAGGGACTTTTTCAACGCGGTGGCCCGGCTGCGCGTGGAATTTTCCCAACCCCTCCTCCTTTTGGGTTCCCTCCTGGGGATCGAAACGGCCTTAGGGCGACGGCGTA
>JAJZBP010000017.1:13657-16450 GCA_021798855.1 Bacillota bacterium | reverse complement strand
TCCCCGGCCGCCGCCTCCCCGTTCGCCCGCCTCGGACGCCTCACCTCCGGCCACCGCTTCTGGCTCATCCTCCTGGCCGCCGTCGCCCTCCTGTCCTCCCTCTTCAGCCTCTGCGGGGAAGACAGCCTGCGGGCCATCGTTTTCCTGGCCGGTCTCCTCGCCCTTTACCTCACCGTCACCACCAACGCCCGCCCGCGCGACGTCCCCTTCCTCCTCGCCGGCGTCTGCCTGATCGCCGCCGTCGTCGCCCTCTACGGCCTCTACCAGTTCCTGTCCGGCCTGCCCACCCCCCCCTACTGGCTCGCCCCGGTCTTCCACAGCCTCATCCGCACCCGCGTCTACTCCACCCTGGCCAACCCCAACTTCCTCGCCGCGTGGCTCATCCTGGCCCAGGCCGCCGCCCTCAGCCTCGCCCTGCACCGCCGGACCCTTTGGACCTGGCTCGTCGGCCTGACCACCGCCATCCTCTGCGCCGTCACCCTCCTGCTCACCTACTCCCGCGGCGGCTACCTCGGGTTGGCCGCCTTCCTCACGGTCACCCTCGTCCTCCTCCCGCGCCGTAAAATCACCCTCCGGGCGCTCTCACCCTACCTCCTGCTGCTCCTCGCCACCGCCGTCCTCCTTCCCGCCGTCGGCCTCCGCCTGGGCAGCATCCTGCCCCTGCACCCCATCCCCGGCGACACCATCGCCTCCCGCTTCTTCACCTGGACCACCACCCTCCGGGCCATCGCCGCCCGTCCCCTCCTCGGCGCCGGTTGGGGCGCCTTCAACGCCGCCTACGCCTCCCACCGCCCCCTCGGCGTCCTGCACACCTACGCCCTCCTGGGAGTCCCCGGCAGCGCCGACAACGACTACCTGCAACTGCTGGCCGCGGTCGGCATCCCCGGTGCCCTTTTGTTGTTTTGCGGCGCGGGGCGCGCGTTTTGGCAGACCGCCGCCTCGCTGCGAGCCGTCCCCCTGGAGGAAGGCTGGCGGATTCCCCTCTTCGCCGGCTTTGTCGGCCTCGCCCTCCAATCTTTCTTCGAAGTCACCTGGTATATCATGGCCATCCAGGCCCTGGGCGTCTTCCTGCTCGCCGTCTTCGCCACCGGTCGAACCAAGACCGTGTCCGTGCCCGTGACCATCGACGCCAGGCTCAGCCTGGTCGCCCTGGGCATCCTTCTCCTCTTCCTGGCTGGGCTGTCCACCCGCCCCTGGCAGGCGCAGGGACTCTACGAAAACGCCATGTCCGCGGAGGCGGACGGGGCCTACTCCGTCGCCTTCGCCACCCTGCGACAGGCCGTCACCCTCGACCCCTGGAACCCCGGCTACTACGACGCCCTCGGCGGCGCCGCCGCCCTGGTTTCCCCCGCCAAGGCCGCCGCCTTTTATCGCCGGGCCGCCGCCCTCTCCCCCGCCGACCCAAACCCCCATGCCGCGCTGGCCGGTTTTTACCGTACCGAGGGAAGGGACGGACCGGCCACGGCCCAATACCGGGCCGCCATCACCCTGGATGCCTACGACCCTTACACCCTGACCGCCTACGCCGGCTTGATCAGCCGCACCCACCCCCGAACCGCCCTGGCCGACGCGGCCTACGCCTCGCGCCTTTACCCCATCCTCATCCGCGTCCTGCGCGCCCACGGCCGGTCCCTGTCCTATGCCCATTCGGAGGAACAAAAAAACCAAGCCCTGTTGCTGGGCTTGGAAAGGAGCCTGAACACTGCCGCCCCCCCCGCCGGCCGCCCGGCCTTCCCCGCCGGCTGAACCTGCGCGGGCCACGGGCGCCGCGCTTGCTCCTTTTTTGCTTAAACTTCGGCGTCACGCCCCGACGTCGCTTCCAAGTGGAACCGCGTCAATTCCCGCACATAATCCAGGATATCCCCCAGGTGGCGCTTCACCACGCCCAACACCAACGAATTGTCCAAACGGTCGTATTCATGCACCAAAATGTTGCGCATACCGGCCATTTCTTTCAACAAGGGCAGCCTTTCCGGCGGCAGAACGCCTTTCTCCACCATTAGTTCCATCACGCCCCGGTTCGTGTCCGGGTCAGGCCATCCCTGCTCGGCAATCAACATTCTCCCCAAGTCCAAACAGCGTTCCAAAACCTGGTGCAGGTAGCGTTCGACGGCTTTGCGCCGTTCGGCGTTGCCGGTGAACTCTTCCCAGGACATCTTCTCGTAGCGGCGCAAGGCATCCAGGTCGCCCAACATCCGCGCGGTTTTTTCTTCCCACAGGCTCATCTTACCAGGCCCTCCATGACCCTGCGCAAGTACTGTTCGCGGCCCGGAGCCAGGTCATGGTGCATGGCCATCTGCCTGGTTACCACGGCCAGCCGCCGGTCTCGGTCCCGGTCCAAAACCAGCCTGGCATCCTTCAGGGCATAATGGGCCAACACGGGTGAACATTGGTCCAGATCAACCACGTCCGCCGGCTTCTTCAACCAGCCCTCCAGATCCACCGAATAACCGCACCGGCGACGGAAAGCCTCCAGCCGGTCTCGAGCCAAAGAGGCATCGAAGATCACGGCCACGTCCACGTCGCTTTTTTCCCGGGCGTCACCCCTGGCCTGGGAGCCGAAAAGATAGACCGCCGCCACCTCGCTCCGTTCCCGGAAAAAGTCGTACAGCTTATTTTCCAAATCGCCGCGCATCTTCCCGGCTCCGCCCTTCCCGGCCACCGTTCGCCGCTTCTCCCCCGGAAGAAGCGGCTTTTTGTCGGCCCGTCGCCTTATCATAACACATCCTGCCAACCCGGAACCGGAGGAATAAAACGGTTCCCATTGCCGCAACCTCTCCCTATAGCCATTTT
>JAJZBP010000017.1:0-13647 GCA_021798855.1 Bacillota bacterium | reverse complement strand
CCACCATTCCCACCAACGCGACGATCCCCACCCGCCGCCGACCTCCAGACAATGAAACGATCCGCCGGATGCATTTCTTCCGTCCCAACCCTCGCGGCCTGCCGAGCCGTGCCGGAAGACGCCCAACCCCGCCGGAAGACGACGGTTTTTTCTCCGGGACCAACTTCCGGGCCTTGGTCCGGGGGGGGGCCTGGGGGGCGCTCGTCTCCATCGTCGCCTTTTTCCTGTTCGTCCAATTTTTCCTCCCCTGGTTCACCAAGGGCTACGATCTCCTGGCGGGCGGTTGGGTAACCCACCCGTGAGCCGGCGGCTTTTCTGGCTGGCCGGCTTCCTCGCCGGCGGGCTTTTGTTCATCTACATAAGCGCCGGCAGCGTGGTCGCCACCGTGCCGGGAGACCGTTGGTTTTGCAGCCGCTGCCATCAGATGACGGCCATCGTGGCCGCTTGGCAGCATTCCCCCCACCGGGACGTCGCCTGTGCCTTTTGCCATGCTCCCGCCGGGTGGTTGGGCTACCTGGGAACCACCCTGCAGTCCGCCCACATCGTGCTGGACACCCTGGACGGTTTCTGGAAGCGCCAGGTTCCCATCCACGCCACAGTGCACGACTCAAGTTGCCTATCCTGCCACCGCGCACCCATCCGCAACGCCCAAGGCGCCGTGACCGTCCCCGGTTGGCGCCAACCCGTTCGCCGGCACGGGAAGACGCTGACCATGTGGCAGACCTACGCCGCCGGCTACCACTGCACCCAATGCCACTCCACCCTGGTGGAAGGGCGGCTGGTTTCCGCCGTCGCTCGCACCCGCCCCCACCTCCCCAGCGGTTTGATCCTTCCCCAGGCGGCGGTTAAAGCCAAGGCTTGGCTGGCCTATCTCACCCGACAGGAGGTGCGCAAACGATGAAACTGATCCTCACCTCCTGGGAAATGGTCCTGGCCGTCGTCTTCCTCCTGGGAGACGTCGCCGTGATCGTCCTGGCCGTCTACCTTTTCACCATCCGGTTCGTGCAGAGCGCGATCAGGGCTTTCCTCGGCCGCCCCACGTGGACGACCATGTCCGAATTCTACTTCACCCTTTACTCCACTCCCATCCCCAGCCTGATCGAGTTGTCCCTGCGCACCCAGGTGGGCAAACCCATTTCCCGCATCCTCGGCTCCCCCTGGCGTCACGCCGGCCTGACCGACCTCTCCTTCAGCCCGGCCCAGGTCGCCCGCCGCCCCCTGGCCGAGGGGACCCGGGTGGACACGGCCACCACCATCGGCCCGCTCGCCGCCAAACCCCTGACCCTCGCCATCCCCATCCTGCTCTCCGCCATGGGCTACAACATCGCCCTGACCAAGGAGGCCAAGCTGGCGCTGGCTCATGCCGCCACCGCCGCCGGAACCGCCACCAACTCCGGCGAAAGCGGCTTCTTCCAGCCCGAACGGGACGCCGCCTCCCATTACATCGTCCAGGTGAAAGCGGACGCTCCCTCCTTCGACCCGGTGGCCATCGGCGGCGCCGACGCCGTGGAGATCCACCTGGGACAGGGCGCCCAGGCCACCGTTTCCTACCCCGGCCCCCGCACCGACCTCCACAACCGGCAACTGGCCGCCGGACAGCTCCCCGGCCTGCTGGCCGGGGATGGATCCGGCGAAGGGGCGGAGCGGGTGGTTCCCGCCCCGCCAACCGAAGATTTGGCCGGGCGCGTCCGCCTGCTGCGGCAACTGTCCGGCGGCGCCCCCGTGGGAGTGAAGATCCTTCCCTCCGACCTCCTGGAGGAGGACTTGGCGGCCGTGGTCGCCGCCGGGGTGGATTACGTCGCCCTGGACGGAGCCGGGGCCGGCACCGCCCATACCGTCCCCGTCCTGGCCGACGCCTTCGGCATCGACATCGCCACCGCCGTGCCCCGGGCCGTGGCTTTCCTCCAGGGAATGGGCGCCCGCCGGCGGGTCACCCTGATCGCCGCCGGCGGACTGCGCGATCCTGCCGATTTCCTGAAGGTGATGGCTTTGGGCGCCGACGCCGTTTACATCGGCACGGCCGCCGTCATGGCCCTGGCCCACCCCTGCATCCAAAAGACCTCCCTTTACATCCCCCCGAGCAAGTTCCTCTGGTCCGGCTTCCCCGCTACCAACCGCCGGCTCAGGGTGGACGCGTCGGCCCAGGCCGTGGCCAACTTCCTGGAGGCCTGCCGCCAGGAGATGGTCCTGGCGGCGCGCGCCCTTGGCCTGTCTAGCCTGCACGCCCTGACCCCGGCGCACCTGTGCGCCCTCAACCCCGAAACCTCCCGCGCCACCGGGGTGCCCCTGGTCCGGGAACCGGGACGACCCACGGAGGTGATCGTCCGTTGACCCCCTGGCTCAAACGCCTCCTGCCTGGGCGGAAAAGGCCCCCGGTGGAGCCTTTGGTCGCCGGCAACCTGTACGCCAACCTGGCCGAAATCGGCAAGGTCAAGCAACTGGCCCAGGAACTGGGCGAAGAGCTCGACGGCGCCCTCCTGGACGCCCGGCCCCTGGACACTTTCGGCGGCAGCCTGGAAGCGGCCGAAAAGCGCCTGCGCGCCGGCATCGGACGTTCGGGCGACGTGGTGCTGCGCCCCTTTCGCGTCGGCGGCGCGGGGGGGTGGCCGGCCCTCCTTTGCTTCCTGCAGGGACTGACCGACAACGCCATGATCGACCGGGACGTCATGATCCCCCTGCAGAACTTCCCCTCGCCGACGGACTTCGCCGCCGACCCCGCCCGCGGCTGGGAACGGGCCAAGGACGCCCTGGTCGCCGTCGGCCACGTGAAAACCGATGACAACTGGCCGGCCCTCCTGTCCACGGTCCACTACGGCAATACCCTCCTCTTTCTGGAAGGTTCGCCCAAAGCCCTGATCCTCGACACCAGCAAACCCCTGTTCCGGCAGATCAACAGACCGGCCACGGAACTGGCCATCAACGGCTCCCAGGAGGCCTTCACCGAGCCGATCCTGATCCAGATCACCCAGGTCCGCCGCCGGATCGCCTCGCCGGCCCTCCAGGTGCGGTTGCGCCAATCCTCCATGCCCGCCGGCTCCTCCCTGGCGGTGCTCTACCTGGAACACGTGGCCAACCCCGAGCTGGTGGACCAGGTTGAAGAGCGCCTGGCCCGCATGGGAGTGGAGAACCTCTATTCCACCGAGCGCCTGATCTTCTACCTCTCCGACTTTCCCTACAGTCCCTTTCCCCTGGTCCGGCGCACCGAACGCGTCGACCAGGTGGCGCGGGACCTCCTGATGGGCAAGGTGGCGGTGCTTTTGGACGGCGTCCCCTTCGCCCTGACCATGCCCACCGTCCTCAACGACTTCTTCGTCACCATGATGGACTACTACTCCAACGCCTGGTCGGCCACCCTCTCCCGCCTGACCCGGTGCTTCGCCACCTTCATCGGCATCTTCTTCCCGGCCTTTTACATCGCCGTCCTGTCGGTGAACCCCAACTTCCTCCCCCTGGAACTCACCCTGACCCTGCAAAGCGCCGAGGCCGGCGTGCCCTTCCCCTCCATCCTGGAGGTGGCGGTGATGCTGGTCATCCTGAGCATCCTGATCGAAGCCGGCCTGCGCCTGCCCGGTTCCCTGAACACCGTCCTGGGCACGGCCGGCGCCATCGTCCTGGGCACGGCGGTGGTCAAGGCGGGAATCGTCTCCCCCCTGATGCTGGTGATCATGACCATCACCGCCGTGGCCCTCTTCACCAGCCCCGTCTTCGACCTGACCAGCACCTACCGGATCATCTCCCTCCCCCTCCTCTTCATCGCCTACTACCTGGGCTTCTTCGGCCTGGGGTTGGCCGTCGTCGTCATCCTGGTCCACCTTTGCTCCCTCACCTCCTTCGGCGTCCCCTACTTCTCCCCCTACGCCCCCCTGCGCCTGCGCGACATGATCGACTCCACCGTCCGCCTGCCCCTGGTCCTGGATCCCCACCGTCCCTCCTACCTGCGCCCGGTCACCACCACTGAGGGCGAACCCTACACTCCACCACCCCCCGCCGATGCCCAGGGCCAGGAACAGGCCCGGCGCCATTCATGAAAATGAAGAAGACACGCCCGCTCCGCCTCCTGTTCCTCTTGGCTCTCCTGCCGCTCCTCGCCGGCTGCTGGGGCAACCACCCCCTGAACGAAAGGGCCATCGTCCTGGGGCTGGGGATCTCCCCCGGCCCGCGCGGGGAGGAGACCTACACCTTCGTCTTCCCCACCGCCGTGGCCCCCGCCACACCGAGCGGCGGGACGTCCACCAACCTCTCCCAGTCCCTGTACGTCACCTCTACCACCGCCGCCACCCTGGGCCAGGCCGTCGCCGCCGTGCAGCCCTCCCTCTCCCGCTTCTTGTACCTGGGGCAGCTCACCCTGATCGTCCTCTCCGACCGGCTCGCCCCCACCCAGACCCGCAACGTCCTGACGGACCTGAACAACATGAACGACCTGGACCAAACGAGCCTCCTGGCCACCGCCCCCTCGGTCCGCCCGGTCGTCGGCTTCAGCCACGTCTTGGAGGTGCCGCCGGTCTACTACCCGGCCCGGATGCTCACCTGCTACAGTTGTCAACCGGCCGACTTACAGATGCCCTTTTGGAAGTTTTTCGCCCGCCTGCACACCCCCGGCGCCACCGCCTGGTTGCCCTTCCTGCGGGTGACCCACAACCGGCTGAGCATCGGCGGGGTCGCCCTCTACCGGCACTACCGTTTCGCCGGAGTACTGTCCGGGCCGGCCCTGGACGGTTTCGTCTACGGAAATGGCCTGGAGGAGCGGGGCAGCATCGCCGTCCCCCTGGGCGGGCGGCTGGTTTCCCTGTCCAACATCGCCGCCTCCTGCCGGAAACACTTCCTGGCCGTGGCCGGTGGGGTTCCCGCCTTCACCCTCGACATCACGGCCACGGGCATGGCGGACAGCCTGTCCCCCTTCGCCCCGGCCCTGAGCCGCCTGGCGGGCGCCGCCGTCCGGCGGAAGGTGGAAGCCACCTTGGTCGCCGCCCGCCGGATGGGCGTTGACCCCTTCAGCCTGGGGGCGGACCTGGCCTGGGCCGATCCCCCCCTCTTCACCCGCCTGGGCGATTGGGAAAAAGTCTTCCCGCGGGCCAGGATCCGGGTGCGGGTGGACCTGAACTACTACTCCCCGCCGGGGCTGCGCCTGAGCTCCAAACTCTGAACCGGGAGGTGACCCCTTGGAAAAGCACCACGTCATCTCGGACGTCCAACTGGCCACGGCAGTCGCCTTTTCGGTGATGGTTCCCGCCTGTTACACCTTCCCGAGCGCCGCGATCCAGGCCGCCGGACGCCAGGCGGTCCTGTCCATGGGTCTCGACTTCCTGGCCCTCGCCGGCGCCGCGGCCTTGGCCTACCATTTCTACCGTCGCTTCCCCGATTGGAGCCTTGCGGAAACCTGTTCCCGCCTCCTGGGCCGGTGGGCCGGCAAGTCCGCCGCCCTCCTTCTCCTCGGTCTGGACCTGACGCTGGGCGCGGCCGTCACCTCCCACATCCAGGTGGCCGTGAACGACGTCTTTCTCCCCGACACCCCACCCGCCGTGATCATCCTCACCCTCCTCGTCACTGTCGTCTACGCCACCTGGTTCGACCTGCCGGTGCTCACCCGCCTTTTCAACGTCTTCACGGTCGACGTCGTCATCATCTTCGTTCCCCTGCTCTTGTTGCTCATCCCCAACATCAACCAGCCGGCGGTCGCCCTGCCGCCTCCGGACATCTCCCTGGGCGACGTGCTGGGGGGAGCCTACGCCACCTTTCCCCTTTACCTCGGTCTGAACCTCATCTACTGGCTGGGGCCCTGGATGCGCTGGCGCACTCCGGCCACCACCTGCCGGAGCATCGTCAAGGGCATCCTGCCGTTTTGCGCGTTCACCACCTACCTGTACGTGGTGGTCGTCGGCACCATCGGCACCCACCTGGCCGGCGCCTATTCCTTCCCGGTGGTGGAGGTCCTGCGTTACGGTTTCTCCGCCAACTCCCTCCTCCCCCGACCCGGGCTGATCATCCTTCTGGGGTTGACCTTCGGCTTCATCAACTACCTTTCCCTCCGGGTCTGGAGCGCCGCCCAGTCCGCCAACCTGATCCTGGGAACCACCAGTTTCCGCCCCTACCTGATCCCCGCCTGCCTGGCGATTTGGGGCCTGCGCTACGCCCTGCCGAAACTGGCCTCCGTTTCCCTTATGCCCGTCGGTCTTTTCCTCCTCTTCGTCTTGCCCGGCGCCCTCATCCTCCTGGCGCGGCGGCGGGGCCTTCCGCCCCGCTTCGAGGCCGCGGACACGCAGAACTCCCGGGCGCCCGGACGCGAAGTCCGCGACTAGCGGTGCGACCTCGAACCCCGGGTGGCAACGGCCCACCGTTTCCATCCACCGCCGGGGGACGCCCCCAACTTGCCCTCAATAACGGTTGACTCACCCGGTGAAGGATAATATAATTACAAAAATAATTTTTTTACTTTTCCTTTGCTTTGCTGTTGATTGAGGAATTGTATTGACTTGTGAAATTTCTCCCAATATAATTTCTCCCGAAGATCGGGGAAAAGCCGCTTGGGAAGGAACGAACGACACCATGCAACCGGCCCGTAAGGAAACCTGCCGAGGTTGCGTCCATTACCGCCGCGCCACGGATCCCGCCCTGTCCCACACGCTTGGCAAATGCGCCCACGCGGACAGCGGCGGGGGGTGGTTCGCCCCCGCGTCCCCCGCCTGCGCGGCCTTCATCCGCCGGACCTCGGCGCGGGCGGCTTTATGGTCGCCCTTGGTCGCCGCCCTGCTCTTCGACCTGATTCTCCTGCCGTGTCTTTTCCGCATCGTCGTCCTGACCCTCCAACCCGCTTTTTACCGGCTTCCGCTGTGGGCCGTCTTTTCGACCATGCTTCTGGTCGGGTTGGTGGCCCCCTTCGCCCTTTTGTTCGTCAACGTTTGGTGCCTCAGCCTGACCCTGGAGGAGTACCGCCTGGAGTTTTGTGTACCCGGCACGGCAAGAAAAGGTTGACCGTCTTGTCCAACAGTAATAAAATTTAAAATACCTTTTAGTATATCCTCATCCAGCGGGGAGGGAACCCATGGCCACCGACCTGAGCCGCTTACGCCGTCTGGCCCTTTATCGCCACCTCACCCAGGCCCTCGCTCTGTTGAGCATCGGACTGATCCCCTACCTGCACCTGATCCGGCTGGAGACCGACACCGGACGGATCTACTGGTTCGGACGAGCCATGCCGCTGGGGATGACCCTGCACACCGGGGCGCCCGTCGTCCTCCTCCTTTTCCTGGCCTTTTGGGTTTCCTTCATTTTTTTTCTTCTCTCCCTCTCCTTCCTCATGGAGAAGGCTTTTTGCGCTTACCTTTGCCCGGGCAACTCCCTGCCGGAACTGGCTGACCACACCCATCGCTACTTTACCGGAAAGCGTTACCGGGGAGACCGCTACCCCCACGAAAGAAACCCCCAGCGCACGCCGCTCAGAAGCGCCCTGCACCTGGCGGGCTGGTTGCTCCTCCTGTCCTACCTGACCTGGGCGCTCCTCTCCTACTTCTTCTCCACCGGCGGCCTGGTCCGGGGTCTCAGCACCGGGAGCGGCCTCGCTTTTTGGCTTTTTCTCGCTCTGTTCGCCCTCCTGACCGTGTGGATCTTCGGGGTGCGCCACGGGTTCTGTCCCTGGTGCCCCTTCGGCGTCTTCTACCAGTGGCTTTTCGCCTACATTACCGGAGCCATCAAGTACAGCCTCCCCGGCTGGGGCGATTCCTACCGCATCCGCTTCCTGAAGGAACGGGCGCCCACCTGCGTCCATTGCAACCTCTGTGAGCGGGTCTGTCCCACCAACGTCCCGGTGATGAGCACCGACGGCGCCCTGGCCTGCGTCAGCTGCGGCCTTTGCGTGGACGAATGCGCCAAGATCATGGCCAGGCGCGAACTCCCCCCGGTGATCGACTACTCCTCCGTCGCCCAGCGCCACCGGGTGGCCCGGCACGCCGCCGACACCTTCCCCTGGGGGCGCCGCGTCGCCGCCACCGCGGTTCTCCTGACCGTGAGCTTGGCCATCATCACCTTCCCGGCTTACGGCTTCGCCTCTTACCCCGTCAGTCTCCAGAATTGGAATGCCCAGGCCACCGTCTCCAGTTCGTCTTTCTCTTACGACCTTTCCGTCGCCAACGACACGCTCAAACCAACCGGGTTCCGGGTGGTGGTGGGGGCGCTGCCGCCGGGGGTGCCGGCCATGACCCTCAAACCGGGAACGTTCACCATCCCCCCCATGGGCCGGCAGGAAGTGATCCTGTCCACCTTCGTTCCGGGCGACGGCATGCGTTTCCATATCAGAAGCTACACCATCTCCGCCGCCGTCTACGACACGAACAACGGCCGCTTGGTGCGCCGCCTGACCCTGCCGATGGAAGCCTACGGCTCCGAAAGATAAGCGCGTGGTGAAAGAGGTGTTCGCGTTGCGTCCTCCCCTCTCCATTTACCTGGGGATAGCCCTGATCATCCTGGGTCTCCTGGTGGACATCCCCTTCATCCCCTTCGGCCTGCGCACCAAGACGGCGGGCCACATCGGCCACTCCCTTCCCCACCCTCTCCTTTTGCCCCTGATTCCCGTCCTGATCCTGGCTCCCCTGGCGATAATCGGACTTGGACTGTACCTGGCCTTCCGTCGCCCAAAAACCGGTTGAGATCGCTTCCGCAGGGAGGGTAAAGCCTTTGCGGCCTTTTTTCTCCACCATTTACAGCAAGGCCAGTCGTCATCCGGTGATCACCGCCCTTTTTCTGGTCGCCTCCTTCGGCCAATACTCCATGATCCTCCAGTTCAATAGCAATTTCTTCCTGTTGAAGTGGGGCCTTTCCCTGGACGGCGCCCTGGGCGCGCTGGGAGTGCTCGCCCTCTATGCCCTGGTCTTCACCATCCTGGTTCCCTTCGGCCTGTGGTGGCTGATCTGCTGGGCCTTCGATTGAAGCAAAACATTGGTGCCCGATTTGCCAAAGTCCGTTTACAAATCGTCATTGCTACGCATAAGTCATTTTACTTTTGTGCGCAATGAGCTAATATATGGATGATTCCCCTGGGAGGTCATTCATGTTTCGAAATGCCTTCAACGACTTAATCGCCTGGAAAACGTCGGCTGGCCGGAAGCCATTGGTTTTGCGCGGCGCCCGCCAGGTCGGCAAGACCTGGCTCCTCAAAGAGTTCGGGAAAACCAGCTACCCGCGTTGCGCCTACGTCAATTTCGAAAACAACCGGCGAATGAAACATCTGTTCCTCGGCGACCTGAACATCGACCGACTGGTGGCCGGCTTGCAGATCGAATCCAGCGTAACCATCACCGACGACACCCTGATCATCTTCGATGAAGTCCAAGAGGTTCCCCAAGCTTTGACCTCTCTAAAATACTTCGCGGAAAACGCTCCCCGCTACCAGATCATCGCCGCCGGCAGTCTGCTCGGAGTTGCCCTTCATTCCGGCAACTCGTTCCCGGTGGGTAAAGTCGACTTCATGGATTTGCATCCGATGAATTATGCCGAATTTCTGCAAGCCGGCGGCCATGAAAATCTGCTTCAATTGCTTCGTTCCGGCGATTACGAATGGGTTGCTGTCTTTAGGGACAAATATGTTGATTCGCTGAAACAATATTATTACATCGGTGGAATGCCGGAAGCGGTAAGCGCCTTCGCCGAAACGAAGGACTTGGGCCAAGTGCGAAAGATCCATAACCGGCTGCTCGCGGCCTACGAACAAGACTTCTCCAAGCATGCTCCGAGTAAAGTGGTCCCTCGGTTACGTATGCTTTGGAACTCGTTGCCGACCCAATTGGCCAGGGAGAATCGTAAATTCGTCTATGGCTTGATCAGGCAGGGAGCCAGGGCCAGGGAATATGAACTTGCCCTCCAATGGCTGGCGGATTGCGGTCTGGTTCATAAGGTGCCGCGGGTCAACAAGCCCGGCATACCCTTGGCAGCTTATCAGGATTTCAGTTCCTTTAAGCTTTATATGCTTGACGTAGGGATGCTTGGGGCCTTGAGCGGGTTGGACCAGCGGACCTTGCTGGAGGGAAACGGGGTTTTCAGCGAATTTCAGGGGGCATTAACTGAACAATACGTTTTGCAACAATTGATCGGCGATAAAAAGATTAAACCATACTATTGGTCGGCGGATAAAAGCACGGCCGAAGTCGATTTCCTCTTTCAATACTCCTCCGCCATCATTCCCCTGGAGGTCAAGGCGACGGAAAACCTGCAGGCCAAGAGCCTGAAAAGTTACCGGCAAAGATACCAGCCGGCCTTTGCCCTGCGTTGTTCCCTTGCCGACTACCGCCGGGACGACTGGTTGATCAACCTGCCACTGTACGCCGTGAACGTACTGACCGATAGACTCGCGTCGCTGCTGCCGGTTTGAGGCCGCAGAGGTGGCCGCCCACCCGTGCCTTTCTTGTCGGCAAGAGGACGGCGGTCCGCCCCCCCTTCCCTCCGGCAAAAGCCTACTTCCTTCCCAGCCCCGCCGGCATCCCGGCGGCGAACTCCCCCACCTTGGCCACGGCTTCCTCCGGGTCGCAGGCCGCCTTTTGCTTGACATCCGACAAATTCAGCCTTAAAATGATTAAGGTAAAAGCTGGTATGTCCGGGCTTCAAATCACACCAGGAGATGATCTGTTGTCACTCGAAAAATTTATGTTGAAAGAAAACCTCGACAAATATACTGCAAATACGATTGAACCACCTCAGATAGCCATTAAGTCTAAAAAAACCAGTCGCTGTGCGCGTGGTATAGCCACAAATGATTTAGTTTTCTCCGCGCACGTTGGAACTAATGACGAAATATTTCCGGAGATCCTCGAATTATATGTCAAAAAAGGTAGCGTCGTTGCTGATGTCACTTACGGCAAAGGGGTTTTTTGGAAGCGCGTGCCGGAAGGCGCTTATTCCCTTTTGCCGACGGATTTGCAAACCGGCGTGGACTGCCGCCGACTTCCCTATGCCGACCGGACCATGGATTGCGTCGTTTTCGATCCTCCGTACATGCACACTCCCGGGGGAACGGCCCACCAAAATCACCAAAACTTTGAGCTTTATTATTTGAATAACGGCACGGAAAATCCCCGCAGCAAATACCATGAAGCCGTTGTGGATCTTTACTTCGCCGGTTCACGCGAAGCCGCACGGGTACTGAAGCCGGGTGGTGTTTTCGTCGTCAAGTGTCAAGACGAAGTGTGCGCCAACCAACAACGTCTCACCCATGTTGAAATAATCAACGGATGCTCAAGTATGGGATTGGTTCCCGAAGATGTTTTCGTTTTGGTGCGCAGAAACAAACCAGGCGTGAGCCGCCTCCTCCAACAACGGCACGCCAGAAAAAACCATTCTTATTTCCTGGTTTTCCGCAAGCCCCTCACGAAGTCAACTCGTAAGTATTCGGTAAACCCGTAGGTCCAGATGCAGCCGGGATAGTCCAAGTCCGGCCACGGGTGACACAATACTTGAAAAGGAGGGAGCCTTGCCCCAAATAAGGGCCGACGGTCCTCGGGGCGTAAACGCCCCTGCGCCACGAGCACGGTCCTCGGGGCGTAAACGCCCCTGCGCCACGAGCACGGTCCTCGGGGCGTAAACGCCCCTGCGCCACGAGCACGGTCCTCGGGGCGTAAACGCCCCTGCGCCACGAGCACGGTCCCCCCAACCAATCCGAACCTTGACCCCTCCCTACCGTCCCCAATTTAATGGGGCAACGGTGGGGTTGGCATCCGGCATTATACTCGCCTTCGCGATGGATGACATTGGATGCCTCCTGCCAACCCTTTGACCGCTGAGAGCGTACCAAAGGGCGGTGGTACCAGGGATAATTCCTCTTGCCCATGTCCCCATTCCCAAGGGGCAGGTGGGGAGAGGAACGATTGTTTGTTGGGGGGCCTTCGGCCGGGTTTGGGACCTGATCTCCAACAGCTTTAGATTTCCTTGACCGTAAATATCGTTAAAAATGGTAAGTTGGCTTAGGCTATCAACGAAGTTAGTTTTCCCAGCGGGTTCACCGAATGTTTACGTCAACTCCGCAAACTCGAAGAAGAATTGCCCAAAAGGCAGGATCCTGATTGGCGGAAAAACCAGGTTCAGCCGTCCATAACTTTCGGGTACGTCAAGGTAGTAAATCCGATTAAGTTTAGCGATATGCATTTGGTATATCAGCCACTGTTCCGGTAAGCAGATCTCCGTAACCTTCCGGTTCGCCACGTCGAGTTTGGTTTCGTTCAAAACAACAGGCATGCCGAGAAAGCGTCCTGTCCCGTAGACCCCGTCCAAGACCCTTTGGTGCGCCCAAACTTGGATGATCCGTTCCCTCGTCGACGTTTTCACCGGGACGTGAAATTTCGGACGGTTCGATCCCAGGTTAAAAATATAATCGGTCGGAAGGCTGGCGGTCAAATCCAAGTTCAGAACCTGGATCCGCCGTACGGGATCAATGCCCAATGCTTTCGCGAACAGATACCCGATCAAGTACTCGAAAAAGGTGCCGGGTGTTTTTTTGTCTCCGTCTTTAACCATATCCACTCCGGCGCAAAAAGAAATGGCCAAAGTATAAATGACCTTCGTCACGGCATCCGCATCTCGCCCCGCCAAGTCATCCTCCAACAGGGATTCCCAGCAGGTTTCCACTTGGCTGGAATCCACCAAAAAGAGTCCGCTGTTGATGGGACGGGATAACCTGGTTCGCCCCCGTTTTTGAATACTGAAGGAGAAATAGTTTTTGTTTTCCACCAACGAAATCAACTCTTCGCGGTTAAGTCTCCGCAAAAAAGCGCTGGTTGCCTGGAACAAAACCAAGAACAAACGCCCCACTTCTTCACCCCGCATATCGCCCCTGGTGAATCGTGCTTGAATTCGGCGGTATACCGCCAACGCTTCTTCTACTTGGCCCTTCCACCTTCCTCCCGCTTCCTGCCGGGTAAGAGGTGACGCCCCTCCCCCCTTCCCTCCGGCAAAAGCCTACTTCCTTCCCAGCCCCGCCAGCATCCCGGCGGCGAACTCCCCCACCTTGGCCACGGCTTCCTCCGGCCCGAGAGCGACGTTCTCCCGCAGGACGTTGATGATCGCGCTGCCCACGATCACCGCGTCGGCCCCGGCGGCGACCACCTCCGCCGCCTGTTGCGGGGTGGAGACCCCGAAGCCGACCGCCAGCGGCAGCCCGGTGGCGGCCCGCGCCCGGCGCAACAATTCCGTCAACCGGGGGGGAAGGGAGCCCCTGGCCCCGGTCACTCCCGTCAGGGAGACACAATAAACAAACCCCCCGGCTTCGGCGGCCATCATCGCCATGCGCGCATCCGAGGTGGTCGGCGCAAAGAAGGAAATCAGGTTCAGCCCCGCCGCTGCGGCCAGTCGCCGGGACTCCGCACCCTCCTCGAAAGGCAGGTCGGCGAAGATCAAACCGTCGGCGCCGGCCCGCGCCGCGTCGCGGAAGAATCGCTCCCAGCCGTAACGGTATACCGGGTTGCAGTAGGTCATCAGCACGAGCGGCGTTTCCAGCCCGCCGCGCCGCAGCTCCCCCACCAGCCCCAGGATGGCGGCCAGGGTGGTGCCCCCGGCCAGGGCCTCCTCGGACGACCGCTGGATGGTCGGGCCGTCGGCCACCGGATCGGAGAAGGGGACACCCAGTTCGATCACGTCCGCGCCCCGCCGCGCCAACTCCCGCACCAACTCCCC
>JAJZBP010000278.1 GCA_021798855.1 Bacillota bacterium | reverse complement strand
ATCTTTCGAATTGGAACTGTTGGCTTTGCAAAGGGTGCGGCGGGAGAACCGGATGGGGAACCTGCACCTGATGCTGCCGTTTGTGAGGACGGCCTGGGACGTGGAGAACGCCATTCGGGTGATCGACCGGGTGGGGCTGCGGGCCGACCGGGAATTCAAGCTGTGGGTGATGGCGGAGGTGCCGTCGATCATTTTTCGGCTACGGGACTATGCGACCTTGGGGGTCCAGGGGGTGTCCATCGGCTCCAACGACCTGACCCAGTTGGTGCTGGGGCTGGACCGGGACGGGGAGTTGGTGGCGGAACTGTTCGACGAGCGGGACCCGGCGGTGGTCAGGGCGATTCAGATGATCATCGAGGAGGGGTCGGCTCTGGGGATGACAGTTTCCATCTGCGGGCAGGGGCCGTCGGTGTATCCGGAACTGACGGAGAAGCTGGTGGAGGCGGGGATCACCTCCATCTCGGTCAACCCGGACATGATCGGGGCGACCAGGGAGTTGGTGGCGGCGGTGGAGCAGCGGATCCTGTTGAAGGGCATCCGGGCTCTGCAGCGCGCCGGAAAAAGCTGAAGTGACGTTGGCTGCAGGAAAAAAAACGGCGCTGAGGGCCGTTTTTTTCCTTGTTTAAAGGGAAACCTACATAAAGAGAGAAATCTTTACGAAATAGTTATTGTGACCGGGGAGGAGGGGGTGTGAGCCAACGGGCACGAGCCTCGCCATCGCCGAGAACCTGGAGACGGTGCGCGAAAACATTCGTCGATCCGCGGTAGCTTCGGGGAGGGATCCGGCGGAAATTACCTTGGTGGCGGTCGTGAAGGGAGTCGTGCCGCCAGACATCGCCACGGTTGCGGGGTTGGGCGTCCTGGATGTGGGCGAAAACCGGGTACAGGAAGCGGTAAGAAAAATGCCTCTCCTTGGTGGCCCTTTTCCGGGAGGGTTGCGTTTCCATTTAATTGGACACTTGCAGCGCAATAAGGTAAAATATACACTGGGTTTTCATTTGATTCACTCCGTTGATTCCCTGGAACTGGCCGAAGCCATCTCCGGCTTCTGGTCGGGCAACGGAAAAGTCGCCGGAATGCTGGTTCAGGTGAACATGACGGGGGAACCGACCAAGAGCGGTTTTCCTCCGGCACTGGTGAAAGAAACGTTGCCGCGTTTGGCGGAACTCTCCGGCTTGAGGGTGGAAGGGTTGATGACCATCGGCCGGCAGGGAGCCGGGCCGGAGGAGACCAGGGGTGTTTTTCGGGATTTGAGGCGTTTGCGCGACGCCTGCAGCGGTGGGGGGATGGAAATGGAACGGCTGTCCATGGGGATGTCCGACGATTACCGGATCGCGGTGGAAGAGGGTGCGACGATCCTGCGGATCGGCAGGGCTATTTTTGGCGAGCGGCGGAGCAGGCAGGTTTCGCACATGGGTTGACGTATTTTCACCCAAAGCAAGGGAGGGACCGGGATTGGCTGGTTTGGTGGACAAGTTGATGCACTTCATCGGCTTGGAGGAGGAAGAGGACGTCGACAGCCAAAGCAAGGCGGAAACGGCGGCAACGGTGGATGACGGCGAGTATGATCCCATGCCGCCCCGCCGCACCCACGGTCAAAACGTGGCCGAGGAGCGGCGGCGCAAGGCGCCCGTGGTCAGTCTGCACGGCGACCAGACCGGCAATATGCGGGTGATGGTGATGGAGCCCCTGACCTTCGAGGAGGTCATGGGGATCGCGGACCACCTTAAGCGCCACCGCCCCGTGGTTCTCAACCTGGAGGACACGGCCAAAGAGGTGGCCCAGCGCATTCTGGACTTTCTGTTGGGGGCCACCTACGCCCTGGACGGCGGGATGCACCGGATCAGCGCCGGAGTGTTCCTTTTCACACCGCCCAACGTACAAATAGACCAGGCGAACAAGGAGGAAATGGGGATCGAGGGCCTCCTGTCCTCGTCGGGTCGGAGGTGATTTTACGTTCGGTCAACTGATCAGTCTGGCGGCGACCATTCTCATTTGGGCGATCCTGATCCGCGCGATCATGTCCTGGATCCGTCCATCCGGCTATTCCCCCATTTACAACGACATCGAGGGGCTGCTCACCCGCCTGACCGAACCGATCCTGGCACCCATCAGGCGGCTCCTGCCGATGTCTTGGGGCATCGACCTTTCCCCCTGGCTGGCCATCATGCTCATCGGTTTCGTCGAGCGGTTGTTGATGAGCGTTCTGGGGTGAGGCGTCCGGGCAACCGACCGCCCTGCGGTCATGCTGAACCCTCCCCCGGTCCGCCGCCGAGGGTGGCCCGCGTGCCACAGCAGATCCTTTTTCCGCCGCGGCTTCCTGCACCGGCTTCATCGTTACTCGGGTCGGACACGGCGGTTACTCCGACCCGCCGGCGGTCTTGAATCGTGCGCCGGCGGTCGCCGTTCGCCGCCGCACGCAATGGAAAGGAGCGGATCGATGCTCTCCCCTTTTGATATCGCCAACAAGGAGTTTCGTGGCGCCTTTCGGGGTTACAACCAGACGGAAGTGGACGAGTTCTTGGAAGAGGTGGTCCGCGCCTACGAACAGGCACTGGCGGAACGGGACGAGTTGCGGGAGAAGCTCGACGGGATAAACCAACGTTTGGAATACTACCGCACCTTGGAGGAAACCCTCAACCAAACCCTGTTGGTGGCGCAGGGGACGGCGGAAGAGGTCAAGAACAGCGCCCGCAAGGAAGCCGACCTGATCGTCAAGGAAGCCCAGCACCAGGCGGAAAAGTTGCTGGCCGACGGCCAAGCCGGGCGGCAGCGCCTGGAAAACAGCTATCAGGAATTGCGCAAGGACATGCAATTGTTCAAGGCTCAGTTGAAGAGCCTTCTGCAGACCCAGATGGAGCTCTTGGACAACGGGCACTGGTCGGCCGGCGCCGGGGAATGAGCGGG
>JAJZBP010000277.1 GCA_021798855.1 Bacillota bacterium | reverse complement strand
TGTGGCGCCTTGGATGAAGTTCTCGGAGACGTTGCCGACACCGGGGTGGACGCGATAAGCGTGGAAGATAAAGTAAACGCCAAAGCTGCCGTGGCCAAACTGACAGCCAAAAACCATCCGGTGGCCTTGATCGGCGGAGTAAGCGCTCTCCAGTCGCTTTATGCCGGTACGGCGGAGCAAGTGAAAACGGCGGTCCACCAAGCCGCGGAGGCGGGGTACCGGATGATCGCTCCCAGTTGCGCCATTGCCCCGGCCACCTCTTTAATCAACCTTCGAGCCATGGTGTCTGCCGCCGAAGAAACCACCGCCGGTAGTGGCGCGAACCGCAAGGAGTGAAACTCGCAAAGGCCAGCCGAAATCAGCCTGTCCGAAAAAGTCGTTTCACTGCGGCAAAGTGGCCGGGGCTTCACTCCACGGTTAGGTGTGACTGGCCACGTATTCTTCCAGCTTCCCTTTCTCCTCCAAATCCACCGCCCAACGGTGCAGATCTTCCCGCTCCCCTTGGTAGGTAAAAAAGGGCACTCCCTCCCCGCAACTGGTCAGAACCTCTTCGATATGCAATAGGATGATCTGCCGGACCCAGGGGCCGAACCGCTCGCCGAAGGCCGGCCCAAGTTCCCGGAACTTTTCGCCGCCGCGCTCCAGGACCTCGCCCCGTCCGTAGAGACGCAAAAGCAGCGGCCTTTCGGCGAAGGAACAAAACATCATGGTCAGACGCCCGTTTTCCGCCAGGTGCAGGGCCGTTTTGTTGCCGCTGCCGGGGTAGTCCAGGTAGCCGACCGTTGAAGGGTCGAATATACGTAGGGTGTCATAGCCTTTGGGGGAAAGGTTTACCCGCCCGTCCGCCGCCGACGGGGCCGTCGCCGTGAAGAATATTTTCTGTTCCCGGATGAAGGAGGCCAATTCGTCGGTCAAAACCGGGTATTTGCGAGCCACCTACAATTCCCCCCCGGCAACTTCCTGATCGTTACCCACACCGCCGGCCGTAAGGTAACCCTTGCGGGACAGCTTGCGCACGTGTTCCGCCAAGAGGGCGCCGACGTCCACTCCATGCTCTTCCTCCAGCACGAACATCATGGTGATGGCCGTCTGGGCGACGTCCAACAACTCCCGCCCGACGTTGCGCAGGATCACGCCCTCCCCCAGGGAAACCTCCTCGCCGCTCATGCCTCGCAGCTTGCCGATGGCCGCGCCCAGTTCCCCCGCTTCCTCCAGCAGTTTCAGGGCCGTGGACTCGAGGGTGGGCCTCAGCCGGTCCAGACGCGGCAAGGCGATGGTCTTGAGGTCAAACTCCCGCTGATTGGCCATTTTCCCCGCTTCCCTCCCCCCAATGGACTCTTTCCACTCCGGCATCGATCAACATTTGCCTCCCCAACGGATCCGGATATTCCGCCAAAAAGATCACCTTGACGACCCCGGCATTGATCAGCATCTTGGCGCAGGTGATGCACGGTTCGTGGGTGCAGTATAGAACGGCTCCCCGGGTGGAAACACCGTGGAGGGCACACTGGATCAAAACGTTCTGCTCTCCGTGGAGCCCGCGGCAGATCTCCTGCCGTTCCCCGGAGGGGATGCCGAGTTGGTCACGCAGGCATCCCACCTCCAGGGAGTGGGGCAAACCCGTCGGCGCCCCGTTGTAGCCGGTGGCCAGGATCCGCTTCTCCCGCACCAGCACCGCCCCCACCCGGCGGCGCAAACAGGTGGATCTTGTTGCGACCACCCGGGTTATTTCCAGGAAATATTCATCCCAGGAAGGTCGTCCATCAACCATGTGACTTATCCGCCCCGCCGCTCCATTTTGTCCACCCGACGCTGGTGGCGCCCTCCCTGAAAGGAAGCCGAAAGCCAAGCCCCCAGGCACTCCAGGGCCATTCCCGACCCCACCACCCGCGCCCCCAGGCAAAGGATGTTGGCGTCGTTGTGCTCCCGCGAGAGCCTGGCCGAATAGGGTTCCGCGGCCACAGCGGCCCGGATTCCCGACAACTTGTTGGCCGCCATGGCCATCCCCTGACCCGTCCCGCAGACCAACACACCCAGGTCGGCCTTCCCGGCGCGGACCGCCTCGGCCACTTTGTGGGCGAAGTCGGGGTAGTCCACCGACTCCGAAGAATTGGTTCCCAGGTCGTCATAAGGAATGCCTTCTTTGGACAGTTGGGCCAAAAGTTCCTGTTTTAAGTGGTAACCAGCGTGGTCACTACCTACAGCCAGACGCATGGAATCCCTCCTTATTTCCCCTGCAACCCTTGTAAAATATCCTCCATCTTCTGCAGGCAACGCCGGTATTCCTCCAGGGTGCCTCCCACCGGATCGGAAATATCCGTCGCCCAACCCGGAATCGGGGGAGACGGCTTTAGGCCCAGGAGACGACCCATCCACTCGCGCGGCACGGCCAACCCGCCCAGTTCGCCCAGCGTCCACACCTTTCCCGGATTCCCGCCCAGGAGCCGAAGCACTCTCCTTTTTTGTTCCCCGGTCATGGTGAGGATGATTTCCGCCCGCTCCCCCATTTCCGCGGTAAAACCCTTGGCCCGGTGCGCCGGCGAAAGGCCCCGTTCGAGCAAGGCCTCCCGTGCGCCGCGGGAGAGACCCGCGCCGGGCAAAGCGGCCAAACCGGCCGAATCCACCGCCACCGCCCGCCAACCCCGTTCGCGGATGAGTTGGCGCAAGACGGCCTCGGCCATGGGGCTGCGGCAGGTGTTTCCGGTGCAGACGAACAAGACCATTTACCGCGTTCCCCTGGCCTTTTCCAGAGCGGTCAGGCGCTTGCCGTGGTTGGTGGTGGTCTTTTTCAATTTGGCAATATCGCCGAAGACCGCTGAAACATCCTGTTTTTCGCTCTCCCAATTCCTCCCGATTTCCTTTTCCAGGCTTTTGAATCCCTCGTCCATCCGGCGTTTCAAACTGAAAA
>JAJZBP010000276.1 GCA_021798855.1 Bacillota bacterium | reverse complement strand
CACCGCGTGCCGGAGCGGGATGGCCCCCTAGCGCCCCCTCACCCCATCCGCTCTCCCCCCCTCCACCTGCCCGAGGGACACCGCGCAGGGACGATGTGCCGGTGGGCGCGTCCCAATGGCGCAAAAAAGCCACTTCCTTTTCGCTTTTGCGCCATTTTTATGCTCGGATAGGCCTCGGTATGCCGCAGAGGCTAGGATGCTTCGCCGCTCCGAAAGTTCCCTCGGCCACCGTTTTTCCCGGCCCTCAGTTCCCCTCCCCCAGTCTTTCCCGCACCAACTTCTGCACCAAAGCGCCATCGGCCAATCCTTTGACCCGGGGCATCAGCTTTCCCATCACCTTACCCAAGTCGCGCGGCACGACGGCGCCCGTTTCCAACACCGCCGCGTCCACCATAGCCCGCAATTCCCCCTCATCAAGAGGAGGCGGCAAGTACTCACTGAGAATGGCCACTTCCGCATCGGCCTCGGCGGCGGCGTCCTCCCGCCCCAAGCGGCGAAATTCGGCGGCTGTATCCCGCCTGGAACGCTGTTCGGCCGCCAGCACTTCCGTCACCCCCGCGTCGTCCAGCAGGATTCCCTTGGCGATTTCGACGTTCTTGAGCGCGCTCAAAGCCATGCGCAATACCCAGAGCCGCTTTTTCCCAGCTTCTCTGGCTTTCATGGCCACCTTCATGTCCGCCTGCAAGCGTTCCTTCAGTTGCACCGGCGTTCGCTCTCCTCCCCCCACACCTTTCCAACGGCCACCCAACCGCTTCCATCGTTTTTCCCTTGCGCCTGCCGCCGGCGAACCCCACCCGGAACCAAGCCTGAGGGGGAGCCGCAGATGCTCCCCCCCTTTGCGTTATGAATTTCCACCTATTTATGCCTTCGCCGTGCCGCCTCGGATTTTTTCTTCCGCTTGACGCTCGGCTTTTCGTAATGCTCTCGCTTGCGTGCCTCCGCCAAGACCCCGGCTTTTTGGCATTCACGTTTAAAACGACGCAGGGCATTTTCCAAAGTCTCGTTTTTGCCTATTTTGATCTCGGACAAAATTTATCCCTCCCCTCGCCGTTCCCGGGAGGTTTTAACTCCTCCCTTTGCCGCTTCTTGCCGGCCCACGATTCCCCCCAACGGGAGGTTCCTTGGACCGCCGGGACACCCGGGCGTTGCCGGAAACATCGTCGGACGCGCCGCTCATCCGCTTTGCGCCACGGTCGGCCCCATGCCCATGCGGACGGACTTCTTCCCGTACCGCCGTACACGCCGGCATCCGCCACCGCATGGGCACCCCCGGCCGCGTACACGGCACAAATGCCGCACAAACGCCACGCCGACGACGCATCGGCACGGGCAAACATCGCCGCGGCACAAAATTAAGTACCGCAAATGTCCCTTGCTTCCTGACCGTTTCCCCAACCAACGTATTGGGCCGGATGCCGATCCCATTATAGCATTATAACATAACTTCGCCAGTCGGCTTTGATCCAACAGCCGAATCGAAGGGGACGCGCTTAATCCGAAGTTTTTTCCGAAGCCGCCACGGTCACCGTTTTCGCTACCGGATTCAGCCAGGTGGCCACCGCATCTGTCTCCCACCAAGAATATGCAGGTGCAGGTGATGAACCGTCTGCCCCCCGTCGTCGTTCGTGTTGATCACCACCCTGAACCCCTTCTCGGCCAAACCCAGCTTCGCGGCCAAACCCCGTGCCGTATCCAACAGCCGGCCCAGCATTTCCCGTTTCTCCCCCGCTTCCGCCAAAGAGTCCACGTGAACCTTGGGTATGAGCAACACATGCACCGGAGCCTGGGGTCTAATGTCGGTAAAAGCCAAAGTATCCTCGTCCTCGGCAATGATCTGCGTCGGAAGCTCTTTGGCCGCAATCCGGCAAAAAAGACAACCTTCCATCACCATTCCACCTTCCGAAGGGCCGCCCAACCGACCAACCTCCCTAACCGATTCTATTTATTGCCGTCAAATCCCTTTTTTAATAGCTTCGGAGTGCCGAAAAACAGCGCCGTTCCCCGCTCCCCCGTCTCCGCCCCCGCTCCAGAAGGCTTTTTGCCCGCACCATGGCGTTCGCGATGCACGCGATTCCTTCGCTGAACCCCTACCCGACCCTGACAGCCCGCCGGCGCCGCGCCTCCCAACGCTCCACGGCCAAGTCCAACAGCCTTTTCAAAACCTCCTGCCAGGCCAGACCGCTTTTCTCCCACATCACCGGATACAGGCTGAACCTGGTCAGCCCGGGTATCGTATTTATCTCGTTCAGGTATATTTCGCCGGCCGCCGTGAGAAAAAAGTCCACCCTGGCCAAGCCCGCCCCGTCGATGGCCAAGAAGGCCTCCGCCGCCATGCGCCGGACCCTCTCCTGCAGTTGCGGTGCAAGCTCGGCGGGAACGCGCAGCTCGGCCAACCCGTCCTGGTATTTGGCCGTATAGTCGTAAAAATCCCTTTTGGCCACGACCTCGCCGGGCAGGGAGCTTTCCGGCGCTTCGTTGCCCAACACGGCCACCTCGATCTCCCGCACCCGCATACCCCTTTCCACCACGATCCTCCGGTCGTACCCCGCCGCCACCTCGATGGCCAAGCCCAACCCCTTCCGGTCCTCCACCTTGGAAATGCCGATGCTTGAACCCAGGTTGGCCGGTTTCACGAAAAGGGGATAGGGGAGAGCCTCCTCCAATTCGGCGACGACCCCCGCGTGGTTTTCCCTCCAAGCCGTCTTCGTCACCAACCGGTAAGGCACCACCGGCAACCCCTTGGCCCTCCAGATCTCCTTGGCCACCGCCTTGTCCATACCCAGGGCCGAAGCCAAAACGCCACAACCAACGTAGGGGACGCTGGCCAATTCCAGGATGCCCTGCACCGTTCCGTCCTCGCCGCCGGGACCATGCAGGACGGGAAAAAACACCCCTCCCTCGGCCACGAGATCG
>JAJZBP010000275.1 GCA_021798855.1 Bacillota bacterium | reverse complement strand
CGATGCGGGCGTTGCCCACGATGATCCCGCGGGCCGTGGCGGCCGGCACGTCGATGTTGTCCACCCCCACCCCGGCCCGTCCGATCACCTTCAGGTTCTTCCCCGCCTCGATGGCCTCCCGGTCCACCTTGGTGGCGCTGCGCACGATCAGTCCGTCATACTCCGGCAGCCGGCTGAGAAACTCGTTGCGGGACAGGTCCGGCCGCAGGTCCACCAGGAACCTGTCCCTGATCGGCGCGATCCCCTCCTCCGACACCGGCTCGGAAACCAATACTTTCAAAGTTCGCCGCTCCTCTCCTTCATCCAAACCCGCTGTGCGGCGGCCACTCCCTCTCCCAGGTGCACTTGCCTTCCCTCTTGGCTCAGACTCATCTCCAGGGCCGCCAGGGTGGCCAAAAGGTCCAACGGCTCGACGCAACCCACGTGACCGATGCGGAAAACGCTTTCGGAAACCCTGCCCTGCCCCCCCGCGACGACCACCCCGTAATCTTCGCGCATCCGCTTGCGCAGGGCGGCCGGACTGACGGGTGAATAAAGGGCGGTCACAGCCGGCGACCACTGTTCGGTGGCCAAAAGCTCAAGGCCCAGGGCCGTGGCGCCCGCCCGGGTCATCTCCCCAAGGAGGCGATGCCGGCGGTAAGCGTTCTCCAACCCCTCCTCCTCCAGCATGCGCAGAGCCTCCCGCAGGGCGAACCATTGGGAGAGGGCCGGAGTGTAAGGGGTGGACGCCTTGGCGAAGCCCTTTTTGTAGGCCAACACGTCCCAGTAAAAACGGGGGGACGTGGCTTTTTCCGCCGCCGCCCAGGCCCGCGGCCCCAAGCTGAGGATGGCCAGGCCGGGCGGGATCATCAGGGCCTTCTGGCTGCCGGTAACCACCGCATCCAGCCCCCAGTCGTCGGCCCTGACCTCCACCGCCCCCAGGGAACTGACCGCGTCCACCACCAGGAGGGCGGGATGAGCACCGCGGGCCTTGGCAATCGCCTCCAGGGGGTTGACCACCCCTGTGGAAGTCTCGTTGTGGGTCACCAGAATGCCCTTGATTTGGTGTTCTCCGTCCGCCGCCAGCCGCTCCGCAATGGCACCGGGGTCGGCCGCCCGCCCCCAATCGAATTCCAGCGCATCCACCTGCAGGCCGAAGCGCCGGGCAATCTGGACAAAACGGTCACCGAAAGCTCCGATGCTGACTCCCAGGATCCGGTCTCCGGGGGAAAACAGATTGACCAGGGCCGCCTCCATGCCCCCCGTCCCCGAACCCGGATAGATCACCAAATCGCCCACCGTGCCGAAGACTCTTTTCAGGCCCGCCTGCACCTCCCCGTGCAGGGCCGTGAATTCCTGCCCCCGGTGGTTGACCATTGGCGTGGCCATGGCCGCCAGGACTCTGGTCGGCACATGGGTGGGTCCGGGGATCATCAACAGGTTCTTTTTCGTACATACTCCCCCTCAATAAATTATTTTCAGACCCTCAGGCAATACTAAGGGCTGCGGACAGTTCCCTGGCGCAACACAACAAAAAACCCCTCCCCCGCTCAGGGGCGAGAGGTCCCGCGTTGCCACCCTGCTTGGCATCCCCAACCGCCTCCGCTGCGTGGGCCGGAAGCCGGGGTCGCCTTCTTTACCTCACTTTAACGGGTGAACCCGCCCGGCTCATCGCCGGGATGCTCCGGGGTGGAAAGCGAGGCCACCGTTCGCCATATGGCAGTTCCAGAGCGAAAACTCCACCCCGATCCCGGCCGGCAAACCTTTTTCGGCATCCCCTCCGGACCCCCTCGCCGGCTCACACCACCCGCCGGCTCTCTGCAACTGAGGTCGCCCGGTTTTCCCCTTCATCGCGAACTATGCTTTGACCCATTATAGCAATAAGCGAAAAAAGGCACAAGATTCCCGGTTGAAGTTTCACCAGACTCTGAGGAGGTTGTGCATTGACCCGTTGCGGCAGGTGCGGACATTACCAACGAGCCTCGGACCCGCGACTTGCCTCCCAGTTCGGAAAATGCCTGCATCGGGAGGACGGCGTTTGGATTCCTCCGGCCCACCCAGTCTGCCCCGCATTTTCCCGCTCAACCCCGTTTCAACGCCGTTACACCACCCTGTTGGGCTTGGCCCTCCTCGTGGACAGCATCGTCATTCCCGGAGCGTTCTGGGTGGTCGTCGTGTCTTTCAACCCCCGTTTTCAAAGCTCCCCCTGGCTCTTGGCCGTCGCCTTGCTTTTGGCCGGACTGGGTGTACCCCTGGCGACGGTCTTTTTTTTGCTCTTCCTCGGTCGGAAACGGCGGAAGGCTTTTTGACTTTTGAGTTTCGCGCCCCGCCGGCGCCCGGCGGGTTATTCACCGTTCCGGTTCAAAGGCCAACAAAGCCGCCAACATAGCCTGGGTGCCCCCCGTGGCCTGTTCCGCCCGGCGCTCGAGCGTTTTAGCCGTATCTTCCAGGTCGTCGCGGACGCGACTCGCTTCCTCCAGGGCAGCGGCGGCCGTCGCGCGCAAAACGGCCAGTCCCTCGACGGCGGAAGCCGCCCCCGCGGCTGCCTGACTCACCCTCCGGGCGCTTTGCGTCACCCGGCCAACCGCCTCATCCTGCTGGCTTTGGCCGGCGGCGACCTCTTCCGCCCCGGCCGCCACCTCCTGCATGGCTTCGGATACCGTCAGGGACAGTTCCATCGTCCGCCGCAACCGGACGCTCATGCCCTCGGCAAACCGACTGTCTTCGGCCAGTTCCGCTTCGAAAGCACGCCAAGCCTCCACCGTCTCGCCCACCCGGCGGAGGGTATTCTCCGCCCTTCCCCCGACTTCCTTGGCGGCCCTCGCTGATCGATCCGCCAGCCGTCGCACCTCCGCGGAGACCACGGCAAAAGCCCGCCCCTCCGGTCCCCCGGCCCGGGCGGCCTGGATGGCCGCGTTGAGCGCCAGGAGGTTGGTTTCCTCCGCCACCTCCA
>JAJZBP010000274.1 GCA_021798855.1 Bacillota bacterium | reverse complement strand
CCGCCGCCCCCGCCGAAATGCCCACCAGGAGGCCTTCCGTCCGGGCCAAGTGCCGGGCGAAGGAAAAGGCGTCGTCGTCGTCCACGCTGACGATCCGGTCGTAAACCCCCGGATCCAAAACGGCAGGAAGGAAGTTGGCCCCCATCCCCTGGATCTTGTGTGGTCCGGGCTGTCCCTTGGAGAGCATGGGCGAGTTCACCGGCTCCACCGCCACCACCACAATGTCGGGTATCTCCTTTTTCAACACCTGACCAACCCCGGTGATCGTCCCCCCCGTGCCCACTCCGGCCACGAAGGCGTCCATGCACCCGCCGGTGGCGGCCAGGATCTCCCGGGCGGTGGTCAGGCGGTGGATTTCCGGATTGGACGGGTTCTCGAACTGGCAGGGCATGTAGTATTCCGGGTGCTCCGCCGCGATCTCCTTGGCGGTCCGCACCGACCCGGCCATCCCGTCCTTGGCCGGAGTGAGGATGATTTCAGCGCCGTAGGCTGCCAACAACTTGCGCCGCTCCAGGCTCATCGTCTCAGGCATCACCAGGATCAGCTTATAACCCCTGACCGCCGCCACCATCCCCAGGCCGATGCCCGTGTTGCCGCTGGTCGGCTCCACGATGGTGGAACCGGGCGCCAAAAAACCCTGTTCTTCCGCCGCCAGCACCATCCCCAAGGCACACCGGTCCTTGACGCTCCCCCCCGGGTTTAAGGATTCCAACTTGGCCAAAACCGTGGCCGTTCCCTCACCCATGGAGCGGGCCAACTTGACCATCGGCGTATCTCCCACCAGATCCAGGACACTGTCCGCCACCTTGCCGATCAGGGTCGCCACCTCTTTCCCGTTTGGCTTTCCAATAAACCCCTTCGTCTCGCGGGGGAATTGTATATAAACCGAGCGGATTTGTCAAGATTAACCGCAACCGCCCGCCCGATTCCCTTTCCAGCAAAAAAAAGGAGCCTTTCGGCTCCGTTCCCGGATCACACTTTAACTGTGGTTGCCTTCTTGGGCCTGACCTTCCTGGTATGGGGCGCCTGGTTACCTTTCGCGTCTGGCTTGGACACCCTCACCTGCAGGATGCCCTCGGCATAGGAGGCTTCCAATTCGGCGGCCGGCCAGGGCAGGGGAACCATCCGTTGCAGGTTGCCGCCGGGAATCTCCCGGTAGATGGCCACGCGGCCCCCATTCCTTTTCCCCTGCACGATGAAGGAGTTGTTGGTTTCGTCCAATTCGATCTCGATGCTTTCGGGGTCCACGCCCGCCATTTCCAATTCGAAGAGGAGTTCCGCCTCATCATCCCACACGTTGAGCCTCGGCAACCAGGTCGTCTGGCTGGGAGACGCCACCGGGAACCAGGGATTGAGCAACGTCTCGTTTACGGGAGTTGTATTCCACATCTCTTTCCCTCCTGATCTCTTCCATTGCCATCGTGGTTACAATCCCACTTGCCGGGCCGCCCCGGACAAAGCTTGGAGTGGGGGGGGCGGCCTTGAGATTACCTTAAGCCGGAAGCGGGTTGACCCGGATCCGCCTTCTGGCGGTCATGTCCGCTTTGGGCAAACGCACTTCCAACACACCGTTCGCGTAAGTGACGTCCGCCTGTTCGGACTTGACCATCGTCGGCAGAGGAATCGTCCGGTAGAGACTGATGGAACCGAACCCCAACATGGCCAATCCGCTGATGGACACCGAATCGTCGGTGACCGTCAGGTTGATGTCGCCGGGAGAAACGTTGGGGAGTTCGGCGGCGATGACCACGTCGCTGTTGGTCTCGGCCATTTCCACCCGTGGCTGCATCATCCCCGTGCCAGCCGCCGAATGGGCCGACGCCGGCAGATGGTGATGGTGCCCGGTCCACGCGGAAAGGCCCTGGATGAGGGCCGGGTTGACGATGGCCGTGGTTTGGGGAGTATATGCTACGGAGTTCGCCAGGGACCAAGCGTAGGGATTAAGGTTGGCCATGCCCCAGTTGGTGGCCCAAAAGCCGGGGTTGCAGCCGATGGTCTGCCCGGTCGGCATGTTGTGCATGCGAATTTTCTTCCTCCTTTTAATGAAAAACGCCCCCCCACCCCGCTTGTATTATGGGCGAGGGAAGATGGGCGTATACTTCAATCGTGGATTATCTCTTGCCTTATTTTTCCATCAACACCCGAACCCGGTGCGTTTCCCCAGGGCCACCCGGCGGCAACAGGTTGCCGCCGATGCTTTTGCCGTCCATCTCCAGCCTGGCCACACCACCACCGCTTCCCTCCGGGTTCTCGATTTGGATCTCGTAGTTGCCGCCCCGGAAGGCCCGGTGAACCGACGCGTGCCGCCACTCGCCGGGAAGGCATGGCTCGATCCGCAGCCCGGCGTATTCCGGGCGAACGCCCAGAATGTAATCCAGGCAGGCCCGCCACATCCAGGCGGCCGTCCCCGTCAGCCAACTGAACGACCCGCGGCCGGGATGGTCGGAGGCGGGTCCGTCGAAGAATTCGCAGTAGACGTATGGTTCCGCCCAGTAAGATTCCTGGTCTTTACCCCGGGTGACGAAGGACGTCTTGCGGAAGTATTCGTAAGCCTGATTCCCCCGTCCCAGCAGACATTCCGCAATTACCAGCCACGCCACCGGGTGGAGGAAAACGGTCCCGTTCTCCTTGGTGCCTGGGGAAAACCGGGTGATGATGCCCAGGCACGGATCCGGTTCCTGGTAGGCCGGTCCGAGCAGGCAGGGCCCATAGGGAGTGTCCAGGTGACGCCGCACCGAATCAAGGCAAACCTCGGCTCGTTCCGGGGTGGCCACGCCCGAAAGAACCGCCCAAGCCTGCGGGTTCAGGTAGATGCTGCCGTAGCGGTTCGCCTTGCTCCCGAAGACCTCGCCGTGGTCGGTCATCCCCCGAACGTACGACTCGCCGTCCCAAGCCACAGCGTTTACCTGTTCCTTGGTTTTGGCGAATTCCCGCC
>JAJZBP010000273.1 GCA_021798855.1 Bacillota bacterium | reverse complement strand
GGGCCAGCCAACTCGGTTCCATTCGGCCCATCCTTTCGCCTGAGGTTGTCGCTTGCAACCATTATAAAAGATTTTCACCTCCGTGGGGAGGGGAGCGGCAATGGCGGCTTTTGCCGCTCCCAAGCCTTTTTTCTTCCGGCAAAAATTCGCGAAAAACGCCCTTGACGAGGGACGGATTACGGAATACAATAATTACTTGTCAGTCTTTGGGCGAATGGGTTTGAGGGGCAGGATTTTGCAAAACTTGCTGCCGGCAAGGCCGGTGGTGGCACGCAAGGCGCGTCGGCGCAGAATGGATAAACTGCGTCCTTTTCTTTCTTCATTATATTTAAAGGAGGGGTTGGCCTCCGTACAATGACCAGTCGCCTGGCTTGGGGCACAGGCGGCTATTGCCCCAAGGAGCGTCGGTGAGGGCAAGGAACAGACCTACGCGGTCCTTTTGGGTTTGCGGCTCGGAAAAATATTCATCTTCGCGGGTGGGTTTCTTTTGCGGTGACCACGGTTTGGGGAAGGTGCGGCGGGAGAAAGACATAAGGAGGAGAGCTTATTGGCCCTGGCCATTGAACCGGCGCAGCGTATGGAACGTTGGAATTTTGGGCGGATCAACGAGGTTCTCGGCATACCAAACCTGATCGAGATCCAACAGGATTCCTACCGTTGGTTTTTGGACGGGGGGTTGCGCGAACTCTTCCGGGATATCTCGCCGATTCAGGATTTTACCGGGAATTTGGTGCTGGAATTCCTGGATTACGCCTTGGGTGAACCCAAGTACACGGTTGCCGACTGCAAGGAACGTGATGTGACCTACGCGGCGCCGCTGCGACTGCGGGTTCGCCTGATCAACCGGGAAACCGGGGAGGTCAAGGAGCAGGAGGTCTTCATGGGCGATTTTCCCCTGATGACCGAACAGGGCACCTTCATTATCAACGGAGCCGAACGGGTGATCGTCTCCCAGATGGTGCGTTCCCCCGGAGTCTATTATTCCGAGCAGTTGGACACCGCCGGGAAACGGCTTTTCTCCGCTTCCCTCATCCCCAACCGCGGAGCGTGGTTGGAGTTCGAGTCCGACGCGGCGGACTGCCTCTGGGTAAGGGTTGATCGCACCCGCAAGTTGCCGGCGACGATTCTCCTGCGGACCATCGGCTTCCCGACGCGGGCGGCCATTTTGGAGAAATTCGGGGAAAACGAATACATCCTGGCCACCTTGGACAAGGACACGTGCGAGTCGGACGACGACGCCCTGGTGGAGATCTACAAACGCCTGCGGCCGGGGGAGCCGCCGGCTGTGGAAAGCGCCCGTTCCCTGCTGGAATCGCTCTTTTTTGAAACAAAACGCTACGATTTGGCCAAGGTTGGCCGTTACAAATTCAACAAAAAGCTTTCGTTGCGTTTTCGGGTTGCCGGTCTGACCGCAGCCGAACCGGTGGTTGACCCGGCCACCGGCGAGATCCTGGCCCCGGCCGGGGAAGTGATCACCAGGTCCACGGCGGAAAATCTGGACGCCGCCGGGGTGCGGCGGGTGGTGGTCCACGGGCGGGACGGTTCACCGGTCCGGATCATCGGGAACGGGTGTCCGGTCGAGCCGGCCGACAGGCTCAAGATCATCTCCAGGGAGGACATCGTTGCCGCCGTCAACTACATGATCACCCTGGGGGCGGGGCTGGGTTCAACCGACGACATCGACCACTTGGGGAACCGGCGCCTGCGCTCCGTTGGGGAGCTTCTGCAAAACCAGTTCCGGATCGGCATTGCTCGGATGGAGCGGGTGGTGCGGGAACGGATGACCATCCAGGACGCCGAGGCCATCACTCCCCAGGCCCTGATCAACATCCGGCCGGTGGTGGCGGCGGTGAAGGAGTTTTTCGGTTCCAGCCAGTTGTCCCAATTCATGGACCAGACCAATCCGTTGGCGGAGTTGACCCATAAACGGCGGCTCTCGGCCCTGGGACCGGGAGGACTTTCCCGGGAACGGGCCGGTTTCGAGGTCCGCGATGTGCACCACTCCCACTACGGGCGGATGTGCCCGATCGAGACCCCCGAGGGCCCCAACATCGGCCTGATCGGTTCACTCTCCACCTTCGCCCGGATCAACCGCTACGGTTTCATCGAAACCCCCTACCGGCGGGTGGACAAGGAACGGCGGTTGGTTACCGAAGACATTGTCTACCTGACCGCCGATGAGGAGGACGAATACACCATTGCCCAGGCCAACACCTCCCTGGACGAAAAGGGATGGTTCACCGAGGCGCGGGTGACCGTCCGCCGGCGCCACGACATCCTGGTGATTGCCGCCGAGGACGTTGACTTCATGGATGTTTCCCCCAAGCAGGTGGTTTCGGTGGCCACGGCCCTGATTCCCTTCCTGGAACACGACGATGCCAACCGGGCCCTCATGGGTTCGAACATGCAACGCCAGGCGGTGCCTCTCCTGACCAGTGAGGCGCCTCTGGTGGGTACGGGCATGGAACTGAAGGTGGCCATGGATTCGGGAGTGGTGATCCTGGCCAAGCGGACGGGAACGGTGGAGCGGGTCACCGCCAGGGGGATTGCCGTCAGGGCCGATAAGGGTGGCGTTGACGAATACCGGCTCACCAAGTTCTCCCGTTCCAACCAGGGCACCTGCATCAACCAAAAGCCAATCGTGCACCGGGGGCAACGGGTGGAAGCGGGAGAGCCAATCGCCGACGGACCCTGCACCGAGCAGGGTGAACTGGCTCTGGGAAAGAACGTGCTGGTGGCCTTCATGCCCTGGGAGGGCTATAACTACGAGGACGCCATCCTGATCAGTGAGAAGCTGTTGCGGGAAGACACGTTCACCTCGGTGCACATCGAAGAGTACGAGTGCGACGCGCGGGATACCAAACTGGGGCCCGAGGAGATCACCCGCGACATCCCCAACGTGGGTGAGGACGTGCTGAAGGACCTGGACGAACGGGGGATCATCC
>JAJZBP010000272.1 GCA_021798855.1 Bacillota bacterium | reverse complement strand
AATTGCTGCAGGGGCGGTAGCCATCGTTCTTGTCTGCCTGCATCCCCATCGCATCCATGCGGTCAAGGGGTCCCATCGGTTGGCGGCTGCCGTTGCATGTGGTGGCATTTTACGAGAGCCATATAGGCTCTCGCCTCACATCATCAGTCTGACGAATGCAGATGTGGGTAATGCGTAGCATTGACACCGCCCAACAGCTTACGAGTCCTTAGACGTAAGCAAACGAAATGCGGCAAGAGGCATGATCGGAGAAATGGTTTAAGTTATGGAGGATCTAGGGGAAGCTTAACCCCGGAGGCGGAAAAATGCTGGCGTTGACCATCGGCGAATCCGGCGGCTGGAAATTGGAAGAAAACTCACCTCCAGTAACCGGGAGGGTGGTATGGTTGGATCTGCCTTCCCCCGGCGAAGCGGAATGGAACTTTTTGAAGAAAGATATGCATGTGTCGCCGGAAATCGTGGACCATTTGCGTCGCGGAAAGGTGCAGGCTCGGATGCGCCGTTACGACGACCAATTTTTGTTCCGCCTGTACGGAGTTGCAGAAGGCCGCTTGGAACAACTCGGGGAACGGCCGGGCCGGCGGGCGGACCGGCGGTCCGCCCGGGTCGGGGGTGCCGACCGGGGCAAGGGCACCGACCAAATCAAGCAGGCTGATCGGCATGGACGCTCCTCCGGGGCGCCGCCCGCCCCGTCCCCGCCCCCGTCCCCGCCCCCGTCCCCGCCCCCGTCCCATTCCCATGGCGATTCCCCGGACCCCTACCAGAACCACCACCGGGACGGTCCCCGGGACAAGGACCACCACCAAACCGACGCCCCGGAACCGCGTCGCCTCTTTTGCATCATCAAAAAGGACTGCCTGGTGACCATCCACTGGGAGCAGGCCACCTTCCTGCAGCCGACCATGCGGCATTTCACCAGTTGGGCCGACCCCGAGCCGGCTCCCGACCTTCCCTTTTACGCCCTGAGCCTGCACCTGCTGGACGAGTTTTTTCCGACCCTGGACGCTTTCCATGCGGCCCTGAGCCGGGTGGAGGAGGACATCATCAAACGCCCGCGGGAGGAAATCCTGCAGCGAATCTTCGCTCTCAAGCGGGTGGCCATCGCTCTGGAGCGTGTTCTGACCACCAACCGGGAGGTTCTCAACTTCTCCCTGCGCCGGGAATCATTTTTGAAAGAAAAATCCCGCTCCCTTTTCGAGGACGTTTACGACGAACTGGCCCTGGCCTACGAAAACATCGACACCTACCACGGCCTTGTCTCCAGCGCCCAGGAGGCTTACCTGGGGACCATCTCCAACCGCACCAACGAGGTGATGAAGACCCTGACCATCATGGCCACCGTCACCGCGCCCCTGACGGTGATCACCGGCATCTACGGGATGAACTTCCAGATCCCCGAAATTCATTGGAAATACGGCTACGCCTATTCCCTCGTCCTCATGGCCGTGACCAGCGTGGGAATGCTCCTTTTTTTTCGCTGGCGCAAATGGATCTGACGGCGTAAGTTTGGTAAACTGCAAAAAAGCGGCCTTTTAAGGGGGTTCTCGGTTGCCACTTTCGGTGCAAGCGATGCTGGAATTGGTGCTGACCACGGTCCCCAGGTGCGGCGAGAGCGAAAAGGTTCCCACGTCCCAGGCCCTGGGGAGGGTGCTGGCGGACCGGGCGGTGGCCCCCGTCGACTTGCCCGCGTTTCCCCGTTCGGCGGTGGACGGCTATGCCCTGAGCGTCGCCGATTGTCAGGGGGCGACCCCGGAACAGCCGGTTTTTTTGCCGTTGGGGGCCAAAGTTTTGGCCGGGCAGCTCCCAGCCCCCCTCGGCCCAGGGGGGGCAACCTTCGTCACCACCGGGGCGATGTTGCCGCCGGGGGCCGACGCCGTGATTCTGGTGGAGCGTGCCCAGGTGCAGGGCAACGCATTGGCGGTTTCCGAGCCTCCTCGGCCGGGCCAGCACCTTTCCCGGCCCGGCGAAGACATCCGGCGGGGCCGGTTCCTCTTTCCCGCCGGTCGGCGGCTTGGTTTGCCGGAGATCGCCATCCTGGCTTCCTTGGGTTACGGCGAGTTGGAGGTGATCCGCCGGCCCAGGGTGGCCATCTTTTCCACCGGTGACGAATTGGTGTCTCCGGGGGCACCCCTGGCGCCGGCTCAGGTCCACGACACCAATTCGGTAATCCTGAGGGCGGCCGTGGAGGCGGCGGGCGGGGTCGTGACCAGGTGGGGCATCCTGCCCGACCGCTATCCGGAACTGGCGGAAATCGCCGCCGCCTGCGCCGGTGGGGAGAGCGACCTGGTGGTCACCACCGGGGGGACGGGCGCCAGCATGTTGGCCCTGGCCGGCAGTCCGGTGGATGGTCTGCACGACCTGGTTCCGGGACTCTTGGCCGGCAGCGGGGTCATCCTCAACCAGGGGGTGGGGGTGGTGCCGGGCAAGCCGACGGCCTTCGGACGGATCGGACCAACTCCGGTTTTTGCCCTCGCCGGTTGGCCCTACGCCGTCTTGGTCACCTTTCACCTGTTCGTGGCCCCTTGCTTGGCCCGGCTGGGCGGGCTGCCCCTCCCCGCCGAACGGCGGTTGGGCCGGTTTCCCCTGGGGGAAGAGGTCAAGGGAGAGGCCGGTTTTCGCCGCTACGTTCAGGTGCGTTTGGAGGATAGGGGAGGGGAACGGTTCGCCGTGCCCATTCTCCCTCCTCCTCCGCCTTCGGCGGCCCGCTCCATCTCCCTCCTGCTGGAGGCCGACGGCTACATTTACTTGGAAGCCGGGGAAACGGACCGGTCCGCCGGAGAACCGGTGGACGTCTACGTCTTCCCCGGCGGCTAGGGAAGGATTGGCGCCCCACAAGGCCCCGCTCTGCGAAGGGGCCATTCTCGCCGGCGGGCGCAGTTCACGGATGGGCGCGGACAAGGCCCTCCTCCCGTTGGACGGGGTTCCCCTGGGCCTGCGGGTCGCCGGGAACATGGCCGGAGTTCTCGG
>JAJZBP010000271.1 GCA_021798855.1 Bacillota bacterium | reverse complement strand
AAAAAAGACTCTGAATTACTTCACGCCTGAATTGTTGCATATTCGAAACTTTGGCCACCGTCTGCGCAAACTGAAGCAAAGCGGGATAAAGGCTCTCTGATCTCACTTCCATCAGCAAATTACCGTTTTCTTCATCAATCTGATTCTCCGCCAGGATCTTTTGAAAAATCCGTTCCTTATTCGGAGTATCCAAATCATAAGAGTAAGACAGCCTCATTAAAGTCATGCCATGGTCGCAAATGCGGACAAAATCCCCGCCGTTTTTAATCGGCTCCAAAAAAATATCCAACATATCCCCGTCTTCATGGTAAAGAGGCGCCACCAACTGAAAAATGCCCGGGCGCCTTTCATAAAGCCTCACCTGGCCATTGAACTGCTCTTTGAGCAAATCAACGTAATGGTTCATGGCGTTCACTCCCCATCGCCCATTAGATCAAAAGTAATTTGCTCTTCCGCCGCCGGAAAATACTTGGTAGCATCCTCCACCCTGACCTCCCGAAGAAAAAAGGCCAAAGCTTGCCGGAAAGACGCAAAGGCCTTGGTGACCACTCCCCCATGGTTAGCCCTCATTTCCGCCTCAATGTTTTCCGGCGTTGCCTTGTGAATGTGAAACAAAAAATGATCGTGCGGCCTGGCAGGATTCCCCACAAATTAGCCGTGCGGACCATTGCAGCGAAGCAAGGGCACCCTTCCCCCATCTTGAGGCAAATAGTCTAAACCGATTGAAAAATTCTCCGGAAACTTTTCATTCTGCCGGATAAAGACATGGAACGCCGCCTGGCCGTCTTTCGTCCGAAGCCGCAGATCGTTGCGCCGACTTCCGCGATCGACCCGCATTTCCTTCTTCGGCGCTTCCTCTATTATCTTCGGACAATGAACCAAAAAATTAATCTCTTCTGCCGTCATACTCGCCGACCACGACCCCTACGATTCCACTTTAACACAATTCTATCTCCGATTGGAGAAAGTTGCAATCCCGTTCATAACATCGCAAACCCTCTTCCCTCCCGCCCCCGCCTCGTCCCCCCGCCAACCTCAACGTCCCAACCCATCTTACACCGGCGTCCGGGCCGCGCCACCCGAACGCCGTCATCCCCCGCCCCTCCCCGGCGACCACCGCGCCCGCGCTCCCCCATTCCCCAAGCCGTCGGCTCTTCAGAATTCTTTTTTCTTGCCGGCCACCGAGGTTGATGGCGCCTGCGGCGCCGTTTTCCGGTCAGGGCTACCGTCCTCCTCCCCGGCCCCCCGCCTCCAGCAACCGAATCGCTCTCCCCTTAAGTTGTTCATGGTCGCTGGCTGTCCACCAGCGGAGAATGAAAATGGGGCAGAGCGTCGAAGACAATGGTGCGCTCGTTGCAAGGCCGGGTCTCCATGGTGCGAAGAGTCCGTCCTTAAGTTTGGCCTGGCGCGCCCTGGGCACCACGGAATGTTGCCACCGTCAGGTGAGCACGCGGAACAGAATCCGAGTTTATCAGAATTGGGGCGGACTCAACGGGTGCAGGAAGGAGATCAGGAATGGAAGTTATCCACCCCCGGTGCTGCGGGCTGGACATCGGCAAGAAGTCCGTGGCCGCCTGCATTTCCATCATGGGGTCCAAGGGGAAAGCTCACAAGGAGGTGCGCACGTATTCCACGGTAACCAAGGAGATCTTAGGGTTGGCTGACTGGCTGAAGGAGAATGGCATAGAACATGTTGGCATGGAGGCAACCGGCCCCTATTGGAAGCCCATTTGGAACCTGTTGGAGGGCGAATTCCAACTCTCATTGGCCAATCCCCAGCACATGCGGACGATTCCGAGGAAAAAGACGGACGTGAAAGATTCCGAATGGATCGCCGACCTCCTTCAACATGGACTCCTACCCACGAGTTTCATCCCCGACCTTCCGCAACGTGAATTGCGGGAACTGGTTCGCTGCCGGCGTTCTTTGGTCAACGAGCGGGCCGGCAAGGTTAGGCGGATTCAGAAGATTCTGGAGGGGCCAACATCAAACTGTCCTCGGTTGCTTCGGATGTGCTGGGAGTAACCGGGAGAGCCATCTTGGTGCAACTGGCCAACGGAGTCACCGACCCGAGCCAATTGGCAGAGTTGGCCAAGGGCAGCCTAAAAGGGAAGAAAGAAGCGTTGGCCGACGCTCTTCATGGTTTGGTGCAGTCCCACCAAAGGTTCATGCTCAGCCACCAATTGACCCATGTTGCCGACCTGGAGGCGTTGCTGGAGGACGTTGGCCAGGAGATTTCCCGGCGGATCGGCCCTTTTGAAGCAACCGTGGCCAGGCTGATGACGATTCCGGGGGTCGGACGTCGGGTAGCCGAAGTCATCGTGGCGGAAGTGGGAACCGACGTCCACCCCTTCCCTTCGCCCAGCCACTTGGCGGCTTGGGCAGGCTTGGCTCCGGGGAATAAGGAAAGCGCGGGGAAACGAATGCGTGCCAGGACGCGCCAGGGAAACCAAACCGTGAAGATGACCATGGTGGAAGCTGCTTGGGCGGCCAGCCGAACTTCGACCTACCTCGGTTCCCAGTTCCGGCATCTGAGCAAGCGGCTCAAGGCGAAAAAAGCCTTGGTGGCGGTGGCTCACTCCATGATCGAAATCGTCTATCACGTCCTCAATGGTGCCGAGTTCCGCGACTTGGGACCGGATTATTTTGAAAAGACCGACCGGAAGAATCTAGAACGCTGGGCAGTTAAACGCCTCGAACAGTGTGGTTACAAAGTGACACTGGAACCTCGCCCGCCAGCCGAACCAGCCGCCTAAGACTCCTCAATTAAGTCAAGTCCGATTTTTGGTGTAAAATCTCTCTGGTGATTTATCCCAGTTATGCAGCCTGGGTTTGAATCTTCCGGCTACCGGCGCCTTCTTGAGCGAGTTTCTTCCATTCCAAATAGGCGTCCAGGTTCAGATATCTTTTGTCGGTTGACCAGTCCTCGTCCTTCTCTACCAGCACGGCTCCAATTAGGCGCAAGGCT
>JAJZBP010000270.1 GCA_021798855.1 Bacillota bacterium | reverse complement strand
ATGGTTAAAGCTATTGCTCCATTACTTTTCACTCCATAACCTCCATTTCAAGCTTCATAACATACTTACTATTTCCAAAAAACCGATATAATCCGTTTCTAATTTCTGTTTGATTTTCTAATTAAATTCATAGTATTTCGGGTAAAAATTGTAACGAATAAATTAGTTCGTTGTATCCATAATAACCACAAACGCACCGAAGGAGGTGATGCAGCATGGCGAAGGGGAGCAACAACAACAACAATCGGGCCGCCGTCACCGGCGCCGAGCAGGCTCTCAACCAGTTCAAGTATGAAATCGCCAACGAGTTGGGACTGCAGCAGCAGGTCCAAGACGGCTATTGGGGAGAAATACCGGCCCGCCAGTGCGGCGCGGTAGGTGGCCACATGGTCAAACGGATGATCGAAATGGCCGAGCGTAGTCTGGCTGGTCGTGCCGGCACGATTCGTTAGTTATAAAGGCCGTAGCAGAAGGGGAGCCGGAAGGCTCCCCTTTTCCTTTCGCCCCTTTCCGGGCTCGGCTCCCGTTTTCCGGTCTTGACTTCGTCGCCGGCAAGCCGCCCGGGAGATCCGCTCCCACGAACGCGTCGCACCGCCTCCTCCGGCGTACCGGCGCGACCAAAGGACGCCGCCGCCTTTCACTTCGACGCATTTTTCCCTACAGGTAGTCCGCGATCTCCCCCATATCGATCCCCGGTTGGAGCGCGGCGTTCAACCCCATCGCCACCACCCGGGACAGATCCTCCACCAGCAGGTCTATTTCCTTGGGAGTGACCATCAGGTTGCCCACGGACGGCGAAAGAACCCGCTGAATCAGCTTGTTTTTCTCCTCGTCATCCAGATCCCCCAAAGTCTTGGCCACCGGCGCTTTCGCCTCCAGATCACGCAGCAACAGATCAACCGTATCCCGCGCGATGGTGAAGGCATGGACCACGGTGGGAATTCCAACCGCAATGGTTTTCACCCCGACGTTTTTCCTGGACAGTCCCATCCGGTCCTGACCTACGCCCGACCCCGGATTGATGCCGGTATCGGAAATCTGGATCGTCCTGGCGATCCGCTCCACCGACCGGGCGGCCAGGGCATCCACGGCGACGACCACATCCGGATGGACCCTGTCCACGATTCCCTTAATGATCTCGCCGGTTTCGATTCCCGTCAATCCCAAAACTCCCGGGGCCACCGCCGACACCGGGCGGAGTTTCCCCTTGACCTCCGGTGGCACATAGTCCCCCAGGTGCCTGGTCACCAGGATCATGTCCGCCACCTTCGGCCCCAGGGCGTCCGGCGTGGCCTTCCAGTTGCCCAATCCCACCACCAAAACACTTTCCCCGGCCGCGACAAACGGCTTGAGTTCCTCGGCCAAACAATGGGCCACCTCTTCCTGCTCTTGACGGTTACCCTCCAAGAGAGCCGGTGAATCGATGGTTATGTAATTGCCGACGGGCTTTCCCATTTCCCGCGCGGCCTGCTCATTTTGAACCTTCACTCTGGTTATTGTGCAAGAACCTTTCTTCGTTTCCTCAACGCGAACCCCCGAAGCATCGCGCGCTGTTCCCTGTTCCCGCCAAAGAGCATTGGCCTCAACCGCCAGATCGGTGCGGATGTTCCCGCCTTTATTTACTTGCGCCACAAAACTTGACCTCCCCGAATAATTTATGACGATCATTCAAGCCACCGGCATAAGTATTCCCTACTGTTTGCTCTTATAGTATAATTTTTCACATATAACCTGAAAGTTGAATTTCGAAACCATAAGTTCGGAGGGAAACCCATTGTTGGTCCAGAGCGACAATACCCAAAGGCAGATCATCCTCAACCTGCGCCGGAACGGTCCACTCAGCGTGGCCCAGTTGAGCCGACTGCTGAAAATCACCGAGATGGCCGTCCGGCGCCACCTTTCCGTCCTCGAACGCGAAGGACTGATCAATGCGGACATCCACCGGCTTCCCATGGGCAGGCCAACGCGGGCCTACCGCTTGACGGAATCGGCCGATGAATTCTTTCCCAAGAGTTACTGCCAATTGGCTCTGGACATCCTTGCCGACTTGACCGTTGTCAATGGGAGATCCAGAGTCGACGCCTTTTTCGCCGACCGCTCCCGGCGCCTCGCCGAAACCTACCGGCTTCACCTGGCGGGGAAAAGTTTGGAGGAACAACTCAAGCAGATGGCGAATCTAAGAGACAAGGAGGGATTCTTGCCCACGTTTTCGCCGCTGGCCTCCGGCGGTTTCCGCTTCTCGGAACACAATTGTCCCTTCACCAAAGTCGCACAGGATTTCCCCGAGGCCTGCGCACAGGAGTTGAATCTTTTCCGCCTGTTATTTGGAGGTAGAGTCAGCCGGGAAACGTGCCTGGCCACCGGAGGTTCCGCCTGTTCCTATATCATCGCGCCGGTTGCCCCCCAAACCGACGAAAGGAGTGGCTGACGATTGCGCAACTGGATCCTGGCCTTAAACGCCCTGTTGGTCGCCTGGCTCTTCTTCGCTCCCACCGGCTTTAAACACCTTTTTGTGAATAATTACCAGATCCTGCCGATAGCCGACAATTATGCCTGGGTGGCCATCGCGGTCGGTTTGCTGACCATCGCCGCCCTGTCCATCGGACCCAAATCCCCCTGGAGCGTTTTCGCCGCCTATCTGATCATCGCCGTCGGCGTTTGGCAGTTCCTGACCCCCTTCGTCCTGGGGACGGGCGGACAGGAAAAAGCATGGGTGACCAGTATGGTTTCCGGCGCTCTCATCGTCGTTTTTACCTCGGCTTGGTTGCTGGCCACCCAAAACATGCGCAAAAAGGCGGCTTGACAACGACCGGGCCTTGGCCATTGGGCGGCTCCGGCTCCGGTTGCCCGGCTTCGCCTCCGGCTCCGGTTGCCCGGCTTCGCCTCCGGCTCCGGTTGCCCGGCTTCGCCTCCGGCTCCGGTTGCCCGGCTTCGCCTCCGGCTCCGGTTGCCCAGCTTCGCCTCCGGCT
>JAJZBP010000269.1 GCA_021798855.1 Bacillota bacterium | reverse complement strand
AGATCAGCCGCTGGCAGCCGGCCCACCGAAGAAAGGTCTGCTCCTGGGCCTTTTCCGGGTAGGCGCGGAACTTGTAGCCATTGAGCACTTTGTACCATCTCCCATAACGATCCGCTGAAGATTAGTATATCACATGCTGATTGGAATCGAGTGGCATCTCTTGAAATTGTGAAACGGTATGTGGAAAACCAGGGAGTTATGGAGACACCGAGACATAAGAACCCAAAGCCCCCGCTTGACCCCCTCCTGGCCTTCAGCCTAGCAGAGGGGGAATGCGCGGGGGAGATTTTCAAGGGCCGGCGGCCTCCTGCAAAGCCGCCAAGATACGGGAGGCGCTCACGTCCCAACTGAACGCGCGGGCTTGGCGGACGGCTTTGCCGGACAACTCCAGGCGCAATTCCAGGGAATGGTAGAGCCTTTCCAGGGCTTCCACCATCGGTTCCAGCCTGGGGAGTGACAGGTCGGCACCGTTGCCGCAGGTGCGCAGGCGCTCGGGAGGGGTGAGGATTCCCCCGTCCCCGATCACCTCGGGCATGGCCGAGAAATCCTGGGCGACGATGGGCAGGGCGCAGGCGAGGGCTTCGGCCAGGGACAGGCCGAAACCCTCGCCGCAGGAAGTGGAGAGATAAACGTCGGCTGCGTTGTAAAGGGCGGCCAGGTGGGAAGGTGGCCAATCTTCGACCAGGCCATAGTCGTTGGGGAAACGGACTTTCGCCCGGATGCCCAAACGGGACACCACGGCCAAGAGGTCGATCCCGTTGGCCACGGGATTGGCGTGGAGAAAAAGGAGGGCATCGGGCTTGTCCGCGGCGAAGGCGGCGAAGACTTTGATGGTGTCGGCCAGATTCTTGCGGCCGTGGTTGGCGCTCACCGCGAGGACGAGGAAGCGACCTTCCAGGTCGAGGAGCCGTTTGGCCTCCTCTTTGGAGGAAAGGGCCAGTTTCCTCCCCGCGGCGTCCTTTAGCCGGACCGGGTCGGAGGAGGTCGCGGGGTGGAAAAGGCCGCGGTCCACGCCGAGCCATGCCCAATCCGCATCCAAGCCGCCTTCTCGGCGAATGGTTTGAGCGGCCCAACGGCTTTGCATGACCGTGCGGCGGACGGTGGCCACCGGCCTGAACCAGTGGGGGGGCAGGTTGACGTAGTCCAAGGGGGCGTAGAGCACGGTCCGCTCCAGCCAAGGCCGCAACTCCCCCTGGGTGGCTATTCGGTCCAGGTACAGGCCGGCGACGGGAAGGTCGTAAAGGAAAAAGAGGACGTGGGGATCGAGGCGGGCGATGAGCGGCCCAGCCAGTTGGGTGCCGTAAACCTCCTCCGAAGCGTCCAGCCGGGTCGGATGGAGGGTGTAGGGGAGGGGGGGAGGCTCCTTGGGGCAGTGGGCGGCCAGGACATGCACCTGATGGCCGGCTTCGACCCAACGGCGGTAGAGGTGGTGGGCCGCCACCCCGAAGCCGCTGGGGTGGCCGGCGTGGGAGAAGGCCAATATGCGCATGGGCTAAAAAGCCGTTGCCCGGAGGGGAGACGCGGCTTCCCGCGGCCACTCCTCGACGCAGGCCAAGCGGTGGTGTTTTTCCGGCCAAACTCCGGCGCGGATTTCCGCGCAACCGTAAAACCAGGCAACGAGCGGCAGGATGCTGGTGGCAATCGCCGCGCTCATGACCTCGATCCGCTCGCGGAGGCTGTCGTATTCGGGCAGGAAAACCAGGGTGTCGCCGGCCCGGGGGTCGGCGGCGAAAGGCGGACAATTGGGCGTCAGCAACTGTTGGGTCTTGGGCAGAAACACGCGGGTCCAACCGTAGGTCCGGCAAACGAGGGGGCGGTGGGGGTAGATGGAGCAGCGCCCATGGAGGAGGAAAAGGCAGGGCAATTCCCCGACCGTTTTCCACCGGGTTTCATGTTCGGCCAAATCCTCGGGTGACGGGATCTGACCGTACTCCAGCCACCCGCGCACCTGGGGGAGAACGGAGGGGTGTTTGCGCAGCACCTTTTGGGCCAGTTTGTCCGCCTGGTAGGTGAGTTTGGCGAATTCCCCCGGATGGAGTCCCCCGTAGGCGAAGAGGCCGGTGAACAGTTCCAGGCTGGTCCAAAAGAAAACGTGACCGCAACAGTGGGCGCAGCCGGCGGCGCAGGGGGGGCGGTGGTCCGCGCCGACCCGGGCAAAGTGCGCGGCGACGACACCGTCCACGTGCTCATAGATCTGCAGCAACCGGCCCACCCGGCTGTGGGCATTTACGGCTATAGGCATGGGTTTTTCTCACGTCCTTGGGATCTGGTGAAAAAGGCGCAGCTTACTTGCGCTGTTGCCATCTGTAGGAAGAGAACGGTAGGCCGTTCTCTTCCGAAACGGGAGCCTCCCCCCACGTGCTACCGGCACGTTGGGCACCCCCTCCCGCGTGCGCTCTCGCCGTTGCCGTCGTACCAGGGGGAGTACGCCTCACGGCTTCACTCCTCGGCGCCTCCGCCGCGTGCAGCAGCGGTGTCCCCCGCATCAGGCGAGGAGGGAGGGGTACATATTGCATCTGGACCTTTTTGACCAGATCCCGACTTTATCGGTATTCGAAGACTGAATCATCAGATCCTTTGGCTGCGCGACTCAGAAGTACCCCAGGTCCCGCAGGCGTTGCATGATGCCTTCCTTGGTTTGGTCGCGCCCGCTGCGCTCGTCGGGACCAGTGGCTCTGGCCGTGCAGGGGGCGCAGCCCAGACTCCGGTAACCCTGGTTGTAAAGCGGACAATAGGGCAGACCCTCATGGGCGATGTAGGCCCAAATGTCGGCTTCGCTGAACTCCACGATCGGATGCACCCGCATGTGGTCGGGGCGGGGGGAGAAGGAGGTTTCGCCGGCGCGGGCCGGTGATTCGTCCCGGCGGATGGCGGTGGCCAGGGCCCGCAGCCCCAGTTCCTTGATCATCCGGTTCATGGGCAGGGTCTTGAGGGTGTGGCAGCATTCCTCTTTGTCCCGGGCGACGGGGAAGCCTTGCGCCAAGG
>JAJZBP010000268.1 GCA_021798855.1 Bacillota bacterium | reverse complement strand
CCGACGGGGGGTGGACGCCTTCTTTTTCTTCGCCGCCCGGCCGCCATCTTTTGGTGGCGCGGACTGCGCGGAGGCAACGGAAAATTAAGGAGTGGTTTTGATGGCCAAGATTATCGTGATCACCGGACCGAGTGGCGTGGGCAAAAAAGAAATCATATCGGACCTCGTCGCAAGCTTTGACCGTCTATCGTACATTCCGACCCTGACGACCAGGAAGTCCAGAACGCTCGGGGATAACATGTACGAGTTCGTAAACGAAGAGGAGTTTTTCAATCTGGTCGAAAACAATTCCTTCTTGGAGTATAAAACCATCGGGGGCCACAATTACGGCACCTTGATCCGTCAATTGGACAAAACAGTCAACAGTGATACTTTGGGGATCATCTCGGTGGACATCGACGGCGCCGTTTCGATAAAAAGCATATACACCGATAACGTGGTTGTCGTTTTTGTGGCCCCGCCATCGACCGAACACTTGCAGGAAAGTTTGAGGAGAAAAAATATTTCTGCCCATGAGATCCACCACCGGGTAAATCTGTACGAAGGCATGAAACATCAAATGCATGAAGCCGATTTCACCATCGTCAACGTCAGCAGGGCAAACACCGTTAAATTGATCGGGCAGATCATCAAAAACATCGAATGACGGCGGCGTTGCAACTCACTGCTGCAAGGTCTTCACGTAGGTCCACAGTGCCCGCAGATCCCCCGCCGGCATGGTCCAGTGGGGCATCGGACGACGCAGTTTCAAACCCTGGTTGTCAATTCCCCGGGTGACCGCCCGGGCAAAGAGGGAAAAATCATAGGGCGGACTTTGCCCCCGGATGAGTTGGCGCAGGTTGGCGGAAACCACGCCGTTGCCGAAGGTGAGGCCTCCGCTCCCGTCGGCGCCGTGGCAACCGGCGCAGGAGAGATGCATCATTCCCCCCGGTCCACCCATCATCCCCGAACCGCTCATTCCGGGGACGTCATAGCCAATCCGCCCTTGGGGATCCTGCCCCGTCAGGAAGATCTCCTGCCCAAGGGAGGTATAGGAAGGACGTCCGAAGTCACGCATCATGTTGAACATGGAAAGCCCCCTCGCGCCACCGGCCCCTCCGCCCGATCCGCCCACGGCCAACCACCAAAATCCCCCCGCGCCGAGCAAAATCAGAACGACGGCCACCGCCAGGATCCGCCCGCGTTTCACGGCCGCAGGTCTTCCTTTCTCCTTTTGAATTCTTCCTGGTCGATCTCCCCGCGGGCATAGCGCCTGTTCAGAATATCCAAAGCAGAATCCTCACGCGGACGCTGCGCCGGTGGCCACAGATAGCGGATCAGGAAAATGAGCCCGACGACGAACAAGAGCCAGAAAAAAAGCCAGAGCAGTCCAACCCAGCCCCAACCGCCCCAACCCTGCATACCGAAACCCATCATGCCCACCCACCTCCAGCAAAAATTATAACCCAGCGCCGGGAAATTAACCACGTCCCCCGCGCACATTGGGCAGTCCCCAGGCGTGGTGTCTCACCGTTCCTCCCTCGGCTCATCGTCACCACCCGTGCCCACGTCCCCATTTCGAAAACGCCACAAATCTCCACAAAAAAAGGAGGGGGATGTGTGACCTAACCTTTCGCCGACGGCCCCCCCCCCCCCGTTTTTGCCCTGCTTCAGCCATATAGATGAATCGCCGCTTCCCGGACCGCTTTGTTTCGCGGTTCGTTCCCCGCGTCCAAAGCCCGTTATCCCGCCTCTCCAAGCGGGCGCCCCCCTGTCGTCTGCGTTTAGAAATTGACCACCCGGTCCGCCCAGACCACCAAGTCCAGGAGATCCTGCATGGTCGACACGGGACAGGTTTCGCTGCCCTCCATGTTCCTTGACCTAAGACAGGTGCCGCAAGCCAGGATCTGCCCTCCGCCTTCCAAGAAATTTTTCATTTGCTCGGCCACGTCGTAAGGTTCACCCGTCACTCCCTCGCACTCCACCGCCTCCCCCAACAGGAAGGTCCGCACCGTATGGTCGTCGCCCAGCGCCTTGACGCCGAAACGAAACGCATTCCAGGCCTTTTCGTCTTCTTTGGTTTCCAAAACGATGCCTATCTTCAAATTCCCAACCTCCCAAAAGTTTTGGCCAACAGCGCCCGCTCCAACCCGTCCCAAGCGGAAGCGCGGTGCCCCAGTTTGACCATGTAATATCTCTCGAAAAGCTCCTTCAACCGGTGGGCCCAGCGGGCCTTCTTGACGTAGACGTGGTTGCGGGGCGCCAGCACCTGGGTCGAGTACATGAATGCCGCCTCCCGGCCCATGTCGGCAATGCAGACGATGTCCAATTCCGCCGGTTGTGATTCGGTCAGCGGACGGCCCAACACCGTGGCGGCGATGTTCCCCGCCACCATCCGGGCCATGCCCTCGGCCATGTACCCGGTCTTGGGGGGAGCGGTGGGCACCGGAGTGGTCTCCCGCGGCGGCAGGGCCACCGCCACTCCCGCCGCATAGACGTTCTGATGCTTGGGATGACGGTAAGCGCCGTCAACGCCGATCCATCCTTTGGGATTGCCCAGTCCCGAACGCATGACGACGTCCACTCCGCGGAAAGACGGGACGAAAAGGCTGAACTTGGCAGGCAATTCCTCCCCGTTCCCAAGTTTCACCCCGCCGGAGGTCACCTCGGCCACCGTGCCGTTCGCTTCCCAGCGGATGTCCCGTTTGTCCATTTCATCCTCGAACATCCGCCGCGAGTTGCCGACCCCCCCCAGTCCCATGTGACCCACGAAAGGTTCCGAGGTGACGAAACGGATGGGACTGTGGTGCCGGATGCCGGCCCGCCGCAACACGTGGTCGGCCAAAAAGCAAAATTCGTAAGCCGGCCCGAAGCAACTCACCCCTTGGACGGCTCCGATCACCAATGGTCCGCCGCCGCCCTCAAGGTAGGCCCGCCAAGCCGCTCCGGTGGCCGTCGCCCCCTCCAGGTCCATCACGTGGTGGGCGTTCTCACCCAAACCGGGCACGGCGCCGAAG
>JAJZBP010000267.1 GCA_021798855.1 Bacillota bacterium | reverse complement strand
CCCGGCCGACGGCCCTTATTTGGGGCAAGGCTCCCTCCTTTTCAAGTATTGTGTCACCCGTGGCCGGACTTGGACTATCCCGGCTGCATCTGGACCTACGGGTTTACCGAATGCTTACAAGAAATCTCCGCTGTGACCACAATATCAACTACTGCAAGGAGAACAATTCCTTCAAATGTTTGACCCGGCCACGACTGACGGTCACTTCCGAATGGATCTTGTCCTTCATTTTGAGGATATAGGCACCGTTGATGTAAGGTATGATTTCCTTGATTTGATGGACGTTGACCATGAAACTGCGGTGGCAGCGGAAGAAGACCTTGGACGGCAAACGTTCCGTCAATTCCTGCATGGTGAACCGGGTGATCAGCTTTTCGTTGAAAGTCTGCACATAGACGTAATCCCTCTCGGTCATTAGGTAAATGATGTCCGTCACCGGGATGGGTATGGTGGTGCCGTTTTTCTCCGTTGGCACCCATTCCAAGAAATTTTGGACCTTCTTCCCATCCCGTTTGCCCGAATCCTTTCCCAACAGCCGAAAGATGGTCTCCTCCAGCCGAGCATCATCGAACGGCTTGAGCAGGTAATCCAGGGCACGAACCTGAAAAGCCTTGACGGCGTACTCCTCGAAGGCGGTCACGAAAACGATGTGCGGTGACCCTTTGGCCGTCTTGCGAATTTCCTCCGCCAGTTCGATCCCATCAGCCCCGGGCATTTGGATGTCCAGAAAAAGCACGTCGTAGGAAACTGCGGAACACAGTTGCAAAGCTTCCCTGGCGCCGGCCGCCTCCCCCACCACCTCGACATCGGGGAACGCACCCAGGCGATAACGCAGTTCTTTGCGGGCCGGTTCCTCGTCGTCAACCACCAGCGCTTTCAAACTCATCTTGCTCCGCCTCCTCCTCCGCATCTGTTTCTTCTTCGGCGCACCTGATGGGGATCCTGATCAAAACCACCGTCCCCTTTCCGGGAGCGGTGCGGATACGCAGCTTGTAATCTTCGCCGTAAAGGGAACAGAGACGTTCGTTGACGTTGGAAAGGCCGAGCCCCATTCCGGTCCCGTATCCCATACGCAAGACCTGGTCAAGGTTCTCCCTGCTCATCCCCACCCCGTTGTCGGCGACCACCATCCTGATTTCCCCCCGCATCGCCTTGGCCGACACCCGCAACCGCCAATCCTGTTCCTGGGTAGCCAAACCATGGATGATGGCGTTCTCCACGATCGGCTGGACGCAGAGAACGGGGATTTTGTGGCGCAGCGCCCGCGGATCGAACCTGATGTTCACCTTCAGCTTTTCACCGTAACGGGCTTTCTCCAAGGTTAGGTAGGTGTTGATGTACTCCATTTCGTCCCCCACCGTGATGAATCCTTCGGTCCGCCGGAGAGAGCGGCGGAAAAAGTCCGCCAGGTGGATCAGCAGGTTCCGGGCTTCGTCGGCATCGGTACGCGAGATGGCGATGATCGTGTTCAGGACGTTGAAGAGAAAGTGCGGACGGATCTGCGCCTGCAAGGCTTCCAATTTAGCCTTGGCCACCAGTTCGCGCTGGTGGTCGATCTCCGCCAGTTCCATTTGCATCCCCAAAATTTGCGCAATCCCCTGTGCCAGCCGAGGAACGTAATCGGGGATCTGCTTGGCCAAGTGCAGGTACAACTTGACCGTTCCGCTCACCCGATTTTGACAGCCGAAGGGAGCAATGACCACGGAACGGATGGTGCAGGTGCACACTCTGCCCAAGGGACAGTCCAATTCTTGAACTTGGCGGATAACGCAAAACTCGCCGGTGTCGATGGCATGTCTGGTGGCATTGGTGATGATCTGCCCGCCGCGGTGTTGGTTTGGGCAAACCCGCCCCGCCAAACCGAGGATCCGCTCGGTGTCCGTCACCGCCACCGCGTCCACCGCGGCGATCTCCCGGATGACCTCGGCCACGCTTTGAGCCGTATCCTCATTCAAACCCTGCCGGAGGAAGGGCATGGTCTCCCGGCTGATCCGAAAAGCGCTCTCAAACGTTGATATGGATTCCCGCTTGCGGCTGGAATCGGAGGGATGTTTCCACCAAAACCAAATGAAGAAGACCAGCAGTACTCCCTGCCCGATCAACAGGGGAATGAGCGCACTCGTCCTACCCGCCAGCGCGGCACCCAAGGAAACGGCCTGAAGCAGCAACAGCGCCGATAGATAAAGCAAACGACCGCCCCCCAAGCTTCTTCCCTTATGACGATTTTAATTGAAAAAAAGGATAAAAAGCAAGTGGTATAGGTTGGCGCCACCGTGCCGCCCGCCGTTCTCTCCCCCCCGACCTGTTTCAGCTTCCGCTTGGCGCCTATCCGCAGCCCGGATAGGCGGACCCGGTTTCCATGTCCAATACCGGTATACGACGCCAAAGATCGATCCCGCCCGGATCCACCAGGCAACTGTAGGCAAAAACCCCAACTCCCGCCGCGACGGCTTGTTCCAGACCTCGCGCAAAAGCGGGATCGGTGGCCGCATTTACGCCGAAGGCGATTGGGTCCGGGCGTTGGATCACGAAGACCACCGTAGCCTTGTGTTTTTCCCCCACCGCTGCGGTCAATTCCTCCAGGTGGCGCCTCCCCCGGGAAGTGGGGGCATCGGGAAAACGGGCCACCCCGTTTTGCACCAAGGTAACCGATTTTGCCTCCAGAAAAACTCTTTTATCCCTTTCTCCCCCCCATGCCATATCCAAACGAGATGACCCAAGGTTGACTTCCATTTCCAAGCCGCCGGAGAACCCCAATTCCGGCAGCCCACCCTCCAATAAAGCCTCGGCCAGCAACGCCGGCGGTTGGCGGGCGTCAATCGATACGATGGTTTCCCCAAATTCCACCAGGATCAGGTCATACCTCGTCATCCGCCCATGGCCGCCCGCCTCCGCCAGGTAAACCCTCGCTCCAAGGCGCAGCAGTTCCCCCAATCGCCCGGAATTCGGAACATGTACCCGAATGGTTTCCCCACCCACGCAAACCCTGGCCGCAAAACGGT
>JAJZBP010000266.1 GCA_021798855.1 Bacillota bacterium | reverse complement strand
CTGTTGCGAATCGTCAGGACGCCCGAGGGGGCGATTGAAGTTGATCCCACGGGGAAAAAGTCGGGTCGTGGCGTGTACCTGTGCCCGCGGGAAGAGTGTGTCGAGCGGGCGGTCAAGGCTAAACGCCTGGAGAAGGCATTGCAGGGTTCCGTGGGCCCCCAGGTGCTGGAAGCCCTGCGAGGGCAGGTTGTGGCCAAGGCGCTTTCCGGTCCAAGGGTGGTGCGCATTCCATAAAGGAGGACGGGGGAACGGGCGGATTGCGGACCTGGTTCGGCCTGGCCCGGCGGGCCGGAAAGGTGGCTGCCGGCGCCAGTGAAGCGAAAACGGCCCTCGCGTCCGGGAAAGCCTGCCTCATCCTGCTGGCCGGTGATGCGGGACGAGGCGTGGAACGCGACATTGAGTTGCGGGGAAGGGAAACGGGGGTTCCGATCTTCCGCTGCTGGTCGAAGCAAGAGTTGGGGGAGCTTTTGGGGGAAAAGGAAAAGGCGGTAGCCGTTATCACCGATCACCATCTGGCCTTGCGCATCAGGGATTCGGCGGTAATGGTCGGGACAGCGGGAGAAAATGGAGGTGACATTTGAATGCGAGTATATGAATTGGCTAAAGAGCTGAAAATGGACAGCCGGAGGCTACTTGACCTGTTGCATCGTTTGCACGAAGACGTCAAGAACCACATGAGCACCCTGGAAGAACCGGTGGTCCAACAAGTCAGGGATATCGTCGCCGGCAAACTGCCGGTGGCGCCGCCGCCGGAAAAGCCCAAGGCGGAGGCGCCCAGGCCGGCGCGTGTGGAGGGGCCGGGCGCCGGTCTTGAGTCCCCCTCCGGTTGGCGCGCGCCGGTTGGGACCGAGACACGGGATGGACGCCAGGGTGGGCCGCCAAACCGGTCCGGTGCCCATCGCCCGGAGGTGAAGAGTCCGGGCAAGGGCTTGGTGTACCCCATCGGCCCCAGAAACGTTGGTTCCGGTGTTGTGCGCCCTCCCGTGACGAGATCGGAAGGCGGGTCCGCCAGACCCTACGAATCGAAGGCTCCCGGCGGGGCGCCCGGTGCCGGACCCAGACCATACGGGCCACGCAACGGCGGTGGGGCGCCCGGCGTCGGCGCCCGACCTTACACCGGCCCACGAACCGGGACCGCGACGGGCGGGGCACGCCCGCCCTACCGGCCCCCGGGCTATCGGCCGCCGGGCGGCGAAGCGACCGCGGGCCGCGGTGGCGCCAGACCCGACGGAGCCAACAAACCAGGGGGGAAACCTTCGCCCGCCGGTCCGCCGGCGAAGAGCCCCCAAGCGGCGAAAGGGCCAGCGAAAGGGCCGGCGAAGCGTTTCCAGGGTAAGGATCGGGTGGGCATTGAGGCGGCCACGGCGGAGAAGAAACTGCAGCAGCAAAGGATGGGGCGCCAGAGAGAGGGCCGGGCGGTCCAGACGGAAAAAAGGGGCACCATCGAACTGGGAGGGCCTTTGACCGTCAAGGAACTGGCCGGGATCATGCAGATCGCTTCGACGGACGTGATCAAGAACCTGATCAAATTGGGCGTGATGGCTGGAATCAACCAGGAAATAGATTCGGAAACCGCGGCCATCGTGGCCAGCGAATACGGCTTCGACGTCGTTGAGAAACTGTTGACGGGGCCGGAACCGGAGGAAATCAGGGAAGAGGACGATCCGGCGTCGTTGGTGGCCAGGCCACCGGTGGTGACGGTGATGGGGCACGTCGACCACGGGAAGACGTCCCTTCTGGATGCCATCCGCAAAACCAAGGTCACCAGTTCGGAGGCCGGTGGAATCACCCAGCACATCGGCGCTTCGACGGCATCGGTCGGCGGGCGGAGCATCGTTTTCCTGGACACTCCCGGCCACGAGGCTTTTACCGCGATGCGGGCCAGGGGAGCCAAGGTCACCGACGTGGCCGTGCTGGTGGTGGCGGCCAACGACGGGGTGATGCCCCAAACCGTGGAGGCTTTGAACCATGCGAAGGCCGCCTCGATTCCCATCGTGGTGGCGGTCAACAAGATCGATCTGCCGGATGCGAACCCGGAGCGGGTCAAACAACAATTGACCGAACACGGATTGGTCTCAGAGGAATGGGGCGGCGACACTATTTTTGTGCCGGTCTCTGCCAAATCAGGCACCGGGCTGGATAAGCTGTTGGAAACCATCCTGTTGGTGGCGGAAATTCAGGAGCTGCGGGCCAATCCCTCCCGGGAGGCGAGGGGCACGGTGATCGAAGCCGAACTGGACAAGGGACGCGGTCCCCTGGCCACCGTGCTGATCCAAAACGGCACGCTGAAGATCGGCGATGCCTTCGTTGCCGGGCTGGTTTCCGGGAAAGTGCGGGCCATGTTCGACGGAAGGAACAAACGGATCAAGCAGGCCGGACCCTCCACTCCGGTGGAAGTGATCGGGTTTGAGGGCGTGCCGGAGGCCGGTGACCTTTTCCTGGCGGTCAACGACGAGAAAAGGGCGCGGGAACTGGCCGGCGGCCGGAAACTGCGCCGGCGGGAGGAAGATTTGCGTCTGGCCAACCGCGGCGTCAACCTCAAGGACGTTTTCCAGCGAATCAAGGAGGGCGAGGCCAAGGAGCTGTCCTTGATCGTCAAGGGGGACGTGCAGGGATCGGTGGAGGCGATCGGCAATTCTTTGCAACGCCTGTCCAACCAGGAGGTCAAAGTCCGCATCCTCCACAACGGGGTGGGGGGAATTACGGAATCGGACGTGATGTTGGCGACCGCCTCCAAAGCCATCATCATCGGCTTCAACGTCCGGCCCGACGGCGCGGCCCAGCGGTTGGCCGAACGTGACAAGGTGGACATCCGCACCTACCGGGTGATCTACGAGGCGGTTGACGACATCGAAAAAGCCATGGGTGGTATGCTCGAACCAATCTTTAGCGAGGCTGTCCAAGGACACGCCGAGGTCAGGGCGGTTTTCAAGGTGCCCAAGATCGGCGCGGTGGCCGGCTGTTACGTCAACGACGGGAAGATCAACAAAAACGCCGTGCTGCGGGTCGTCAGGGACGGCAAGGTCGTC
>JAJZBP010000265.1 GCA_021798855.1 Bacillota bacterium | reverse complement strand
GTCGTAGTGGTTATCCCCTTCCCGATCATAGCGCAGTTCCCTGACCCCGCTGACCGCGACAGCGGTCTCCAAACCAATCCGGGTATCCCCCGCTGCGGCGGCGGCCATCTCCAGGATGTTCAGAGCCTGGCGGGCGTCCCCGGCGGCCACCCGACCGATGTGCTCCAGCGCCCCCTCTTCGGCGGCGGCGCCCAAAACGCCCAGGGCTCGACCAAGCAGGACGCGCAGGTCCGCCTCGTCCAGGGGCCGGAAGGCGAAGAGGCGCACCCTGGACAAAAGCGCGTCGCTCAGGGCGTAGTGGGGGTTTTCGACCAGGGCCGCCCCCAGGACCACGGTGCCATCCTCGACGGCGTCCAGGAGTACGTCCTGTTGGTTGCGGCTGAAGCGGTGGATCTCGTCGACGAAAAGGACGGTGCGGCGCCCCTCCAGGCCGAGGCGGTCGGCGGCCTCCCGCAGGCGTGCGCGCAATTCGGCCACGCCGGAGGAGATGGCCTTCTCGACCACGAACTCGGAGCCGGTGCGGCGGGCGATGATCCGGGCGAGCGACGTTTTGCCGGTGCCCGGCGGCCCGTAAAAGATGAAGGAAAAGAGCCGGTCGGCCTCGATGGCCCGGCGCAGGGGTTTATCCGGCCCCAGGATTTCCCTTTGCCCCACGAACTCGTCCAAATCGCGCGGGCGCATCCGGGCGGCCAGGGGTGCCTCCCGGCGGCGGGCCGCGGCTGCAGCAAAAAAGTCGGGCTGGTTCATGGGTTTAACCATCTCCCCGCAGTTGGCTCATGAAGATTGTCTCCGAAATAATAAGGCGAAGTCGACGGCAAGTGCAAAAAACTTGAAGGGGGCGCCAAGCAAGCTCGTTGGCCATGACCCGCATGACCCGCATGGCCCGCATGACCCGCATGACCCGCATGGCCCGCATGACCCGCATGACCCAACCCATACAATTCGGACCCGACCGGCATTGTTTCCAAGAAACGGCGACTTCCGGGCCGCCTGGCCGCCACTTGTCCATAGGCACTGTTCACGGCCATCGGCGTTGCCGGTGACCGGTGCTCCTCCTCGAAACTCTTCAGGTATCGGCGTAGCTTGGGCAGGTCCCTTGGGCGCCCGCACTTTTCGCCGCACGGCAAAGCCACCCTCATCCCCAAAATTCCGCCAAACGGCAACGGAAGCCCGGCAAACACGGGTCTTCAACGGTTGCGTCGGGGTCGTTCAAAGTCAACGGCGGCTCACCGGGCCGATAAACGGTCAGGGTTCGGGCACGGGGTTCCAGAACCCAAACCGAGCGGACCCCGGCGGCCAGATACTGTTCGATTTTGCGGCCCATGTCCATCCCCGCATTCGAAGGCGACAGGACCTCCACCGCCAGGTCCGGCGGCACGTCGCTGAACTTCTCGGGATCGGCGATCAGGGCGCACCTCTCTTTGGAGATAAAGGCCACGTCGGGAGCGCGCAGGGTTTCCGGGTCGCGGCGGAGGCGGAAGCCGGTATCGCAGCTCAGCACCTCTCCCAGCCCGTGGGAAAGAACAAACTGCCCGATCAGAATGATCACCCTTGTGCCAACCTTCCCGTGCCCAACCCCCGCCGGAGGCATGATCACCAACTCCCCCTCGTCGATCTCGTAACGCCAACCCTCCGGCAGCCGGCTCAGTTCCTCGCCCGTCCAGGGCCGCCGCTTCGGGGCTGGCCGGTTTTCCCCCAGGTAATCCTCCTGGGCCTCCTTCACCTGCACGTTGCTCACCTCCCTGTTTCAGTTGTACCATTTGTGTTGGGGGCGGCGCGGCCCGTTTTGCCGCGCCGCTCGGAAACCTTCAGGCTATGCCACAACGAGCCGGCCGGTGTTTGGCCACCTTGACCACAACTCCCCCTACCGCCATTTCCCCCGAATCTCTTCCAGAAAAGCTTTCACCGGACCACGTTGCAACCGGGCGTGGAGAAATTGGTTGCGGTAGCTGCGCAGGCAGCCGTAACAACTGGCGTTCTCGGCGCACCCGCAACGTCCCGATACCCGCTTGCAGGCCTCTTCCAAGCACTGTAAAAAAATTTCTTCCCCTTCCAGACGGGCCACCAGGCCGGCTCCTCCCGGCACGTTGTCATAGAGGACTATCGGCGGCATCAGTCCATCGTCCATTTTGCCCACCGTCGCCCCCAGGTCATTCGACGGAATTTCCAAGACTTCAGCCGCTCCCCCAAGCAAAGCATACGCCAAGGAGTGGGCGAAGCCAAGCCGGTCACCCACCGCAGATGAAGCAAAGACGAATTCGATTTGCACGACATCCGTCACAAACTCGTGACCCAGGGCGAATTTCTCCTTCAATTTACCGGAACACTCGCCTCCCCACGGTTTTTCATGCCGTTTTTCGGCGGGTTTGGCAAAACCCGCCCCGCAGTTGCGGCAAATATAAAAACCCCTGCCACGATATCCTTCGCACACCACTCCCATCGTTCCCGGACAGGCCTTGGTCAAACGCAGGAGGGGATTTCCCGCGGGCATGGCCACCGCTTCCTCGGGGGTACGGTTGAAACCGAGGAAAAATGGCCGGGTACTATACATCCGGCGCGGTCGCCCCGTCGGCGTCTTGCCTTCCCTTTCGTCCATCCGGGTGACGAAGCCGAATTGGGGGACGATGTACTTTCCCGCCGTGGCCTTCTCACAACAATGTTCAGCATGCTCCGGTTCTCCCGCCGTCTTCCAGGTCTCAAAACGATGGTGTTCCTCGCACCGCCAATAGTTCCTTACATCCCATTCTTTTTCCGGGACCCTTTTGAGTCCGCGGGAGGTCCAGACCTTCTTGGCCGCCACCACCTGGGCGCCGGGAGCATATTCCGCCACCGCCAGACTCAGGTCTCTCTCCAATTCCACCTTCTGGTCCGGCGTATCCAAACTCACCACGTCCACGGGAAACCCGTATTTTGGGATCACCGCTTTGCGGGACAAAAAGGAAATAATGTCTTCACTCTTAATTGTATTCGCCCTGCTACTGGCCCATTTGGCCCGCCCATAATCCTTTTTATCCGCATATTCCGTTTCAGCCTCCAGGAGCAG
>JAJZBP010000264.1 GCA_021798855.1 Bacillota bacterium | reverse complement strand
TTCCCCAAGCGACTCCCCGGATGTCACTTTCCAGAGCAGGTGCCGGTGATACACGTTGGCATAGGTGTCTTCCAGGTACCAGGCAAAGAAAGCCGCCTCCTGGCGCCCATCGGTAAAGGCCAGCACCTTCCGTCGCTCCGGCGGCAGGTCTTCGTACAGCGTGGTGGCGATGACCGCTCCCGGCCCGTCCCCACCGTGAATCACCTCCCTCACCGGGTCTCGTCCTCGGTAACCACAGGCCCCACAACGGGGAATATGGTCTTCGGTCTCCGCCGGCTTTTCCTTGAGGACCAGAAGCTTGTTTGACGGATCCTGGCCATGTTCACAAGCCGGCAACAGATCCTCCCGCCACATGGCGCGGCAACGCAGACAGAGGAAAAACCTGCCCTTGGCTTCTCCCTCATCCTCCTCTTCCGCTTCGTCAAACTCATCATCCTTGACGGGCCGAAAAAAATGGACGCCATAGCCCTCCTCTCCCGGGTCCCTCACCGCTTCCTCCAACCGTCCCCCCCGATAACCACCGCTCTTTTTGCCAACCAAATAATGTTGCCCGCACTCCCGGCAAAGAGCCGCTGCAAAGATTTCTCCCGCGTCGCCCCCGCCCGCCGGCCGGTTCAGGTAGATTTTCTTTTTGGGCAGATAGGTCAGGAAGGCGCCTTCCAAGGAACGCAGGAAGAGATGATACCGGGGGGAAAGCATGGGCGTTCCCACGCCGTCCCCGCCGGCAATTCCCGGCACCCTGGAGAGCAAGGCCACCAGATCGCCCAAGGCTGCGGATCTGTTCTCTTGGGGGACCTCAGCAAAAATCTCGTCGGCCAGGTCTTTGAAGTCCTGCGGCCCAGCTTGCAACAATTCCCGTAACCTGGTCGTCCGGCTGTCCCGGTCCAAAAGGGCCGCGACCAATTCCACGGCCCTCAACCCGTCGTTCCGGCATCCCAATCTCGCCGCCAGATGCAGCAAAGGATCCGAAACTAACCTTTTCTCCCCCCCAGCCTCGGCCAAAACACGGTAGTCGGCGCAGATGAGACGGTATTCATTTTTTCCTTTGACCTCAACCGTTTCGCCGACTATGACCCCGTCTTCCGCAAACGGTTCGTCGAAAAGCTGACCGGCAAACCCGGCGGCCGCCGGGCGATCACCCTGCCCGCCCAGCAGGGTTGCGCTGGTGGCGATGCAGCGAAACGACTCCACGCATCCCTCCCGCCGCAACCGTTCCTTCAACCGGCGCAGGAGCATGGCCATCTCCATCCCCTTGACCCCCCGGTACTGGTGGGCTTCGTCCAGCACCAGGAAAGTCCAGCGTCGGGCGCTTTCCCCGGAAAAAAGAGGGCTATCTTCCGGTCGTAAAAGCAAATATTCCAACATCGAATAGTTGGTTAACAATATGTGGGGTGGCTGCCGACGGATTTCTCTACGGAAAACAAGTTCGCCCGGCAGCCGTTCCCGCTCCCGTTCCGCCGCATAGCGGCGACCATCCCGTTCATCTTCCGGCGTCTGCCCGGTGTACTGGCCAAAAGTAAACCGGAAGCCGGAGCCGCTTTCCTGCAGTTTTTTGGCCGTTTCCCCCAGGCGCTCCCGTTGGTCGTTGACCAGAGCGTTCATCGGGTAGAGGACCATGGCCCGCACCCCTGGACCAAGCTCGCCTTCCTGAAACTCGCGATGCAGTTGGATGAGGATGGGCAGGATAAAACACTCGGTTTTGCCGCTGCCGGTGCCGGTGGCCACCACGGCGTTTTTTTTCGTCAGCAACCGCTCCACCGCTTCTTCCTGGTGGCGATATAAAGGCCGTTCGCCGGCCACCGCCGCCAGAAGTCCCGGCTCCAATCCCAATCCATACTCCGCCGCCAACGCCTTCAAGCTTCGCCCTTGGCGAAAAACCGGAGTCGCCTCCAGGTAGGGACCTTTGACCAGGTTTTCGTCCCGGAGGGCTTCGGCGAAAGAGGCGCGCAGTTCCGGATCCCGAAAATAAAAGGTGGTTTCCAGGTATCGCCGGTAGCGTTGGGCGATGTCCTCGCTCCAGTCGAGAGGTCCCTTTTCCGAGCCCTTAATGGCCCCTCACCACCTTAAAGCGTTTTCTCAGGTGAAACTTGCAACACCAGATTTGTCCGGCCGGCTGAACAATGGCCACCAATCCTGACCGAAAGTCAACCACCGATGCTTCACCATCCCTGAGTTCTTGCACCGGTTTTCCCTTCCAATCCGCACCTTCCCTTGGACCAAAGGGCTGTCCTTCGTATTCTCCGTCCCATTGATCACAGGAACCGGATGCCCAAAAACGGTAAAAAGACCCCTCATCCAAACGGCCCGGCCACCGCTGTTTCAAGCAGTAATAGCTTCGTCCGCCGGCCACATGGCAAAAGTCACAGTTGTCGCAACGCTCCCCCACAACTTCTTCGTCCCTCTGGCAGAAATTGCAGTACACCGGCAATTGGACGAATGGCTGTTTCACCAAACCGGTAACGCCCTGAACCTTTCTTTCATCCCGATAAATCAGCCAGACTCGCAGCTTGACCTCTTCGTCATCCACCGGCAATGAGTCCCCCAACTCGCGCAGGGGAACCCTCACCAACCCATCTTTAAGGAGACGATACTGTCCGGCTTTGGATTGTTCCCACCCCACCTCGGCCCGAACCGGCAGGTTCCAGGGAGAACAGCGCAGCCAGAAAACGTGCTCGGAAGAGGCTTTGAACCAAACTTTTTCCAGCTTAACCTGCAGATCCGTCCATGCCTTCTCATCCGGTGGATTACCGTCCTCCGTCACCGCCCACCAAACCCGCTCCACCTGAATCCGCAAAGGCACCGGTTGCCCGCCGCCGGTCTGGAGCAGCCACTCGGTGCTATCCCAGCTTGGCCAGGGCGGCAACCATACTTTTCCAACTTCCTCAGGCAAGGATTCCTCAACAGCCAACGTTGGTTTGAGCAGACGGATGGACCAAACGCCTTCCTTCGCGATTTCCAGGCATACTTCCCGGTGTCCCTCTGCCCCTGGAAAAACCGGGACTGGCCCTGACCCGCCTTCTTTGTCGTTGACGGACACGCTCACCATCCGC
>JAJZBP010000263.1 GCA_021798855.1 Bacillota bacterium | reverse complement strand
GAGGTCAGAGTCGCTGCCCATCAGGATGGCTACACGCAAGGGTCAACCCTCCCAGCCTTTTTTAATTGATCTTAGCTTCCCTTGCATGACCCCGTTCATTGCCGTAACCAAGGAGCCGAGAAATCACTACGCGCCTCCGGGAACCACGTTGGATCCGAAGTTCGCAAGACGGCCGGCGCCCCTTTTCCTCCCGATGCTGAGAAAAGACAATACACGCCTCGAACGTTTGTTCGATCCTCGCCTTTTTATTAACATAATAACATATAACATCCAATAACATCCAAAAAACATCGGGAATCGCGTTGAACCTATCCGCGGTCGGAACCTCACCAGCTTCGCGGGCACCCACCTTAACAAGGCCAAGCCGGATCGTCCAGCCCTTCCCGCCGCCTTTTTGGTCGTCCCAACGGTGTGGAACAAACAAACGCTCGCTCACGTCCCTTACTCCCACTCGATGGTTCCCGGCGGCTTGGAGGTGATGTCGTAGGCCACCCGGTTCACTCCCGACACCTCGTTGATGACCCGGTTGGAGATGCTCTCCAGGACCGGATGGGGGATCCTGGCCCAGTCGGCGGTCATCCCGTCGCTGGAGGTCACCGCCCGCAGGACAACCGTGTGGCCGTAAGTCCGCTCGTCGCCCATCACCCCCACCGATCTGGTGTTCCCCAGAAGCACCGCGAAATACTGCCAGATTTCTTGGTTCAGGCCAGCCCCCCCGATCTCCTCCCGCACGATCCGGTCGGCCTGCCGCAGCCGGTCCACCGCCTCAGGGGTGACCTCGCCGATGATCCGAATGGCCAGACCCGGCCCGGGAAAGGGTTGGCGCCAGACCAGCTCGGGGGGCAGCCCCAGTTCCAGTCCCACCCGGCGCACCTCGTCCTTGAAAAGCTCGCGCAACGGTTCCACCAAGGTGAAAGCCAGGTCCTCGGGCAGGCCGCCCACGTTGTGGTGAGACTTGATCACCGCCGCCTGACCCGGCCCGCTCTCGATGACGTCCGGGTAAAGGGTGCCCTGGACCAGGAAACGGGCCTCGCCCACCTTGGCCGCCTCCTCCTCGAAGACCCGGATGAACTCCCGCCCGATGATCCGGCGCTTTTGCTCCGGTTCCACCACCCCGGCCAGGAGGGAGAGGAAGCGGTCGGAAGCGTCCACCGCCCTTAGTGTAAACCCCTGTCGGCGGAAGGCCGCCGTCACCTCCTCCGCCTCCCGGTGGCGCATGAGGCCGTGGTCCACGAAGATACAGGTCAGGCGGTCACCGATGGCCCGGGAGACCAGGGCCGCCGCCACCGCCGAGTCGACGCCTCCCGAGAGGGCGCAGATGGCCTTTTCTTCCCCAACCTGCGCCGCGGTGGCCGCCACCGTTTCCTCGATGAAGGAGGCCGGCGTCCAGGTGGGTTCCAAACCGCAAACGCGAAAGATAAAGTTGTCCAAAATTTGCCGTCCCTGCGGAGTGTGCTCCACCTCGGGATGGAACTGGAGGGCGTAAAAAGGACGGTCCGCCGCCGCCATGGCCGCCACCGGCGTGTTGTCGGTGAGGGCCAGCGCCCGGAAACCCGGCGGCGGTTCTTCCACCAGGTCGCCGTGGCTCATCCAAACCTGGGTGCCTTCGTCAACCCCGGCCAGGAGCCCGTCCTTTTCCGCCACGTGAAGGGCGGCCTTGCCGTATTCCCTGGCCACGCCCGGGCGCACGTCCCCGCCCATTTCCTTGGCCATCAGTTGCATCCCGTAGCAAATGCCCAGTACGGGTATATCGGCCTGCCGAAAAAAGCGGGGGTCGCAGTTCGGCGCCCCCTGCTTGTAGACGCTGGCCGGCCCGCCCGACAGGATGATCCCCCTGGCCTTCCTGGCGGAGACCTCGTCCCAGGACGCGCTGGACGGCAGAATCTCGCAGTAGACCCCCGCCTCCCGCACCCGCCGGGCGATCAGTTGTCCATACTGGGAACCGAAATCGAGCACAATCACCTCGTCGCCGCTTCTCATTTTTGCTGGTACACCTCCGGACTGAGGGCGAAAATGCAGGGCAGGTTCCGGTAACGCCCAGCGTAATCCAGCCCGTATCCCACCACGAACTCGTCGGGGATGTCGAAACCCACGTATTCCACCTGCACCGTGGCCAGACGCCGGGACGGTTTGTTCAACAGGGCGCAAACGCGCAAATCCTTGGGATGACGGGCAGCGAACTCCTGCCGCAAGTACCTCAGGGTCAGTCCGGTGTCCACGATATCCTCCACCAAGAGGACGTTCCTGCCCTCAACCCGCTCGTCCACGTCCTTGACCAACCGCACTTCGCCGCTGGAGGACGCCCCCTTCCCGTAGGAGGAGACGGCCACGAAATCCAGGTGGACCGGCACCCACAGTTGCCGGATCAGGTCCGCCGTGAAGACGGCGCCCCCCCGCAGCACTCCCACCACCAGCAGTTCCTCGCCGGCGTGGGCGGCCGATATTTCCCGCCCCAACTCCTCGACGCGGTGCGCCACTTCTTCCCGCGAAATGAGTTCGCGTCCCGTGGGAGCCTCCATCTTTGGCCAAACTCCTTAAATTTAACCCATTCCGACCTGCTCTTGGACGTTCCCGACCATTTGGTCGCGACCACTCTTGTGAATCCTGGAACTAACCTCCCCGGACCCCGTTCTTAGCCGCCGGAGAGCGTAAGTCCCCGCCTTTTGTTTGCGTGATCGGCTGACCCCAACCGGAAAAGAAAACCGGAAAAGAAGGTTTTGAGCATGTCCTCTGAGACGCGAATGAGACGCGAAACTTTTGGGGCACAAAGCTTTTGGTCGCGGCACCGGTGATCGCTCAGGACCGCCAAACAACTCTAACGGAAGGCGCCTTCCGGGTCACCCACGGACTCCCTCGGTATGAAGCACCCGTACACAAGGATACCACGACTCGGCGGAAGGCGGCAAGATTCGACATGCGGTTTGACAAACGGTTCCACGCTTTTGGTTCAGAGCCGCTCCGAAAAACCTAGACATTTCTAGACATCAAGGTTTTTCGCTTATTGTTCGCTCTCCGCCGGCGGGCCTAACCCTCAAGCCAACCGCTGGCCAA
>JAJZBP010000262.1 GCA_021798855.1 Bacillota bacterium | reverse complement strand
GGTGGGCGGTCATCGTGCTGGTGCGCACCTCCAGGATGTTGGCCAAGTCCGACGGTGACAGAGGACCGTGGTTGAGCAGCACCTCAACGATATGAAAGGCGGCGCCGCCGGTGCCCTCGCCCAAGTTCTCCCGCACGGCCCGGCGGATGCGGACGCGAACGCGCCGCCTTAATTCTTCGAAATCGGCATCCAGCATTTCCAGAACGGACCGATCTGTTGACATGACCCGACCCCCAATTATTCGCTAGCCTAACTAATAGTATAACAGATGGACGGGTGGTGTGCGAAGTTTCGGCAACGTGCTATAATTGGAAGGAGAATGGTTGCGAAAGAAGGGGGTTGTAGAATGGTGAACATCCAGCGGCTCGACAGCCTGCAGGATTTGGAGGACATCCTGCAGGAATCGTCCAGGCGTCCCGTTTTTATCTTTAAACACAGCACCACCTGCCCGATCAGCGCCTGGGCCTACCGGGAGTTTCAACAATACGCGGCCGTCCTGGCGCCTCGGGAAGCGACCCTGGCCTTGGTGCGGGTGATCGAAGAGCGTCCGGTTTCCCTGGAGGCAGCGTCCCGTCTCGGAGTCGTCCACGCTTCACCTCAAGTCATCCTGATCAGGGAAGGGCGCCCCGCCTGGCACACCTCCCATTATGAAGCGAGCAGCGCGGCGATGGTGGCCGCAATCAAGCATTTTTACCCGCAGGCCTTGCGGTAGCTCGGGAGGAATGAATTTGCGTGACCCGCGTTTGGAACGTTTGGCCGAGATCCTGGTCAACCATTCTTTGCGCCTACGCCGCGGCGATCTTTTTCGCATCTCCGGACCGGCGCTGGCCGCTCCCCTGCTGACCGCGGTTTTCCGGGAGGCCCTTAGGGTGGGTGCCAATCCATTCGTTCGGGCAACCTTGGAGAATCTGGAGGAGATCTTTTTGACCCAGGCTACGGAAGAGCAGTTGTCCTTCCTTTTTCCTCTTCTGGTGGAAGAAACGGAGTGGATCGATTGCTCTTTGGGTGTCTGGGCCGAGTACAATACGCGAGCCCTGACGGGGGTGTCCCCCCAACGGCAAACTTTGGCGCGCCGCACTCTCCGTCCTGTGCATGACCGTTTCCTGGCCCGGGCGGCGGCTGGTGAACTGCGATGGTGCGGTGTCCAGTATCCAACCCAAGCCGATGCCCAGGAGGCGGAAATGTCCCTGGAGGAGTATGAGGATTTCGTCTTTCGGGCCTGCGGGGTGGAAGAGGACGATCCGGTGGGTGAGTGGTTGCGGGTGGAGAAGTCCCAGGCGGGGTTGGTGGGGTTCCTTTCCCGGGTAAAGGAGTTCCGCCTGGAGGCAGACGGCACCGACCTGACTCTGCGCACCGGCGGGCGGCGTTGGATCAACTGTTGCGGCCATGAGAACATGCCCGATGGGGAGATCTTCACCGGACCATTGGAGGATTCCGCCCAAGGGCAGGTGTTTTTCGGTTTCCCGTCCATCTACGGCGGGAGGGAAGTGGCGGATGTGGAGTTGACCTTTCGCGACGGCGAGGTGGTCGAGGCCAGGGCCGGCAAGGGAGAGGATTTTTTGCGGACCCTGTTGGCCACCGATACAGGGGCATCCCGCATCGGTGAGTTCGCTTTCGGCAACAACTATCGGATCAGTCGCTACACGAAAAACACGCTCTTTGATGAAAAAATCGGGGGTACGGTTCATCTGGCCATGGGTTCGGCCTATCCGGAAACCGGTGGTCTCAACCAATCGTCCATCCACTGGGATTTAGTTTTGGATCTGCGCCGGGAGGGTCGAGTGTATGCCGATGGGCTGTTGGTCTATGAAAACGGGCGCTTTCTGGTTGAATAGCGCCTGCGCGGATTTGCGCGTTCAGGCTTTCTGCAGGGCGGCCAGCGAGTCTTTGGCCGTTTCCCGTACCCGCCAGTCCCGGTCTTCCAGGGCGGCGCGCAGGGCCGCCACGGCGCCGGGGTCGCCCAGTCGCCCCAGCGCCTGGGCGGCTTCCCGACGCACGGCGTTCTTTTTGTCGTGCAGGGCTCTCTCCAAGGCGGTGCGGAAATGGCACAGGCCGCTCTTGCCGAGGGCGATGACCGCCTGTTCCCTGGTTTCCCAGGCCGGGGCGGAGGCGGAGGCTTCGGCCAGAGCTTCCCAGTCGGACGGTGCGGAGGCGAGCCTACCCAGGCCCCAAGCGGCGGTAGCCGCCACCAACGGATGGGCGTCACCCAATCTGCGGTGCATGGTGTCCAGAGCGCGGGCGTCGCCGATCCGACCCAAGGCTTCCAGGACGCGCAGTGCTGCCTGGGGTTCGGTCTCGTTGTCCAGGTAGCGAGCGATGGTCGCGGTGGCCGCGGCACCCTGGAGGTGGACCAAGGCCTCGGCGGCGGCCACCCGTACCCAGGGGTTTTCATCGGCCAGGACCTTTTCCAAGTGGGGGAGAACGGCGTCTCCGCCATGGGTTTTCAGGGCGTCGACCGCCAACTGGCGATCCACCCAGGCGGAGCTTTTCAGGTCGATCAGGGCCTTGTCCAAGTCCGTGGTTGCGTTTTCCATGTTGCTCCTCCGGTGGTTTTATTGAAAAAGGGTCTTGGTCAAGAGGCTGACTTGCAACTCCATGCCTTCGGCGGTGCGGATCATCAGGTCGCCCCCGATAGCCTGGGCCCATACCGAGGCGTCGTCCTCGGGCAGGGGGAGGGATACTTCGGGGGCCAGCAGGGTGCTGTCGTTTTCAATGATGTCCCCCATGAGGGTCAGTTGGGAAGGGGGATTCTTTTCCGGCGGCGGATCTTCCTCGTCGTGCAGTACGCCGACGTCGGCTAGGGTCATGGGTAGTCTGGCCAGGATGATTCCGGGAGGAGTCCCGGCGTAAGTGAGGGTTGCCAGGATCGATTTGCCGAGAAACTTTTGGTAAAGGTGCTGGCGAATTTGGTGGATGCCTTCCAGGATCACGCGGTCACCGCCCTTTTGTCTATTCAACGGGATATGGTTATTGGGGGGGCGAAAAAAGTTTTTCGCGATTGGTGGGTAAAATCCTGCCGGAAAGGCTCCGGTGTTCGAGACTACCGGAGGAAGGCAG
>JAJZBP010000261.1 GCA_021798855.1 Bacillota bacterium | reverse complement strand
AGATTGGCTATATTATTAAACAGCGGTTGGATCGGGAAAAAAGATTGGATGGTTCTGAGCTGATTGAAAAACGCGCGGACTTCAGCTTTTGAATCGTCGTGGTTTTTGTTGCACCCGATGTGCAGTGCCGAGTTAAGAAAAGCGGAGGTAGGTTTTTTTTGTCCAAAAAAGGAGATAGAGGCAAGCTGCAGATCATCCCTCTGGGTGGTCTAGGTGAAATTGGGAAGAACATGACCGTTTTCGACAACGGGAGGGACATCCTGGTCGTCGACTCCGGTCTGGCTTTTCCCGACGAAGAGATGTACGGGATCGATCTGGTCCTGCCGGACATCACGTACCTTACGGAGAACCGGGAGAGGGTGCGGGCGATCTGCCTGACCCACGGCCATGAGGACCACATCGGCGGGTTGCCCTACATCATGCGGGAACTGAACGTGCCGGTCTACGGCACCAAGTTGACCTTGGGGCTGGTCCACGGCAAGCTGATGGAGAACGGCATGACCCTGCCGGAGAGCGCCCGCGCCGTGCGCCCCGGCGACGTGGTTCGTGCCGGCTCTTTCCAGGTTGAATTCATCCGGGTTAATCACAGCATCGCCGATGCCGTGGCCTTGGCCATTCGCACACCGGTCGGGGTGGTCATCCACACGGGAGACTTCAAGATCGACTATACGCCGGTGGACGGGGAGGTGGCCCAACTCAGCCGTTTGGCGGAATTGGGGCGGGAAGGGGTGTTGGCCCTCCTGTCCGACAGCACCAATTCGGAAAGGCCGGGATACACCCTTTCCGAAAAAGTGGTTGGACAGACCATCGACGAGGTGATCGGCTCCGCCAAAGGTCGGGTGCTGGTGGCCAGCTTCGCTTCGAACGTCCACCGCATTCAGCAGGCCTTGAGTTCGGCGGCCAAATACGGGCGCCGGGTGGCCATCGTCGGGCGCAGCTTGGAGAACGTGGTCAACGTGGCCATGGAATTGGGTTACCTGGAAGTTCCCGGTGACCTGATCATCAATCTGGACGAGTTGAATCGTTTTCGCGCGGACCAAATCGTCATCTGCACCACGGGCAGCCAGGGGGAACCGATGTCCGCCCTGACCAGGATGGCCAACGGGGACCACCGCAAGGTGGAGATTATCCCCGGCGACACCGTGCTGATCGCCGCGACGCCGGTGCCGGGGAACGAGAAAATGGTGGCCAGAACCATCGACAACCTTTACCGCCGCGGGGCGGAGGTGGTCTACGAGGCCATCGCCGGCGTGCACGTTTCGGGGCATGCCAGCCAAGAAGAACAAAAGCTGATGCTCAATCTGGTGCGCCCCAAGTTCTTCGTCCCGGTCCACGGGGAGTACCGGCACCTGATCCACCACGCCGACCTGGCCTGCAAGATGGGAATTCCCAAGGAAAACATCCTGTTGGGAGACAACGGGACGATTTTCGAGTTCACCGAGAACACGGCGGTGGTCGGGGGGAGGGTGACGGCCGGCAACGTGATGGTGGACGGCCTCGGCGTCGGCGACGTGGGCAACATCGTGCTGCGGGACCGCAAGCAGTTGTCCCAGGACGGGGTGATCATCGTCGTCCTGGCCATGGATCGCCAAAACAACCTGCTCCTTTCGGGACCGGACTTGGTTTCTCGGGGTTTCGTATACGTGCGGGAAGCCGAGCAACTGATGGACGAGGCCAGGGACCGGATCAGGGAAACCCTGGACAAGGTCGGTGAACGCAAGACCAGCGATTGGTCGACCATCAAGAGCAGCGTTCGGGACACCTTGGGCAAGTACGTGTATGAGAAAACCAGGCGGCGGCCGATGATCCTGCCGATCATCATGGAGGTATGAAAGGTGAGGGGAGCGCCCACGGGCGCTCCCCTCACCTTTCAGGTGTCCAAGAAGGCCCGCAGGGCGTCCCCTCCCGGCCCCGAGGGGACGGCGCAACTCTGGTTGCGGCCGGCGGCCTTGGCCTCGTAAAGGGCCATGTCGGCCTTCTCAAACAACTGGAAGCGGTTGCGCCCGTGGATGGGATAGACCGCCACCCCGATGGAAACCGTCAGGCCGACCTCGACCCCTTCGGTGGAGCGGGTGTGCCACTGTTCAACGTTGCGGCGGATGCGCTCGGCGACGACCATGGCTCCCACCACCTCGGCCCGCGGCAAGAGAACGACGAATTCCTCGCCGCCCCAGCGGGCCACCACGTCGGAGGGACGCACGGAAGCCTTGACCACCTCGACGAAGCCACGCAGGACGATGTTGCCGGTTTCGTGCCCGTAGGTGTCGTTCAAAAGCTTGAAATGGTCGATGTCCAAAAGGAGCAGCGCGAAGATGGAACCGTTCCGCTCCCCGTCGGCCAGTTGCTTGTCCAGGTATTCCTCCAAGAAGCGATGGTTGTAAAGACCGGTCAGGGGGTCGGTCAGGGCCTGGTTGCGGATGTTGGTCAGCAGGCGGTAATTGCTGAGGATCGCCCCGATGGTGGTGGCCAATTTGGAGATGAGGGTCACCTCCGCCGGCGAGAAGGGCCGGTCGCCGTGACGCCCCAGGCGCAGGATCCCCAACGGATAGCCCAGGGAAAGGAGGGGAGCGCAGGCGGTGTGGGCGGACTTCCGGCCCGGGAAACAACGACAACCTCGGCCTTGGAACGTTTGGGTTCCCCAGATGGAAGGGCACTGGCTCATGTTGCCGGCGTCGGCGTCGGTGGGTGGCGCCGGCGTGCCGCGCCGAAGCGTCCCCTCCCCGTCGCCGTTGCCCCAGGAAAGTCCCGGGATCAATTGGTCGTCGTCCTCCGCAGCCAGGAGGAACACGCCATTGTCCGATGGAATCAGGTTGCGGACGAGATCCCGGCCGGCCAGCAGGCTTTCCTCCTCGCTGGACAGGTAGGTGGTCTTATCGTAGAATTTCTCCAACTCGCCCCATTGGCGGCGATCTTCGAAGTACGATTTCATCATGGCGACCACGGCCAAGCCTAGATCCCGCAGGTCACCTTTACGGTTGACCACCGGGGGGAGGCGGCCTGTTCTGATGGCGGCGATCATCTTCTTGATCGGCGGTTGCTTGGGTGGAGATTCGGGCAATTCAAAATGCTGCCTTTCTATGGAACCTT
>JAJZBP010000260.1 GCA_021798855.1 Bacillota bacterium | reverse complement strand
TTTGGGAGCGGGAGCATTTGCGTTACGACGTGACCATCCTGGTGGCGGGACGGCTGGGGGACGAAAGGGTGAAAACCATCGGGCATTACCATCCTCCGGCTCCTGGCACGGCTCTTTCTTAAACCGAGGTCTACCAGGTGCTTGCCGGAAGGGCCAATTACCTCCTGCAAAAGCGTGGGCAGAACGGCTTGGACGAGGTCGTCCTGGTGGAGGCGGGGCCGGGCGACACGGTGGTGATCCCGCCGGATTACGGTCACGTGACCATCAACGCCGGCGAGGAGCCGCTGGTTATGGCCAACTTGGTGGAGAGCGGTTTCGCCTCCCTTTACGGGGATTTTCGCAACCTGAACGGGGCGGCCTACTATGGACTTTTGTCCGGGGGCGAAGTCGATTTTAGGCCCAACCCGCGCTACGGACGGGTGCCGAAACTGGGGAGATGGGAACCGCTACGTCGGTCTGGGCCCATTTACCGGATGGGGCGGGAAAAACCGGAGGCCTTTCGTTTCCTGCTCGATCCGCGGGTGGAGGCCAACCTGGATTAAACTCAGAAAAGTTTGGGTCAAGGAGGTCAAAACCAAAAAGGAGCCGTTGGAGGTGCTGGAATCCCTGGCGGCCAGGCCTTTCCCCTTCCTCCTGGACGGCGGCGGGTGGGGCCGTTATTCCTTTTTGGGTGCGGACCCCTTTGCGAACTTGGACGGGCTGGTCCGTGATCCCTTCGCCGCGGCGCAAACGATCCTGGCGGCTCATCCGGTGGTTCCCGAGGATGGGTTGCCCCCCTTCCTCGGGGGTGGAGTGGGCTATTGGTCCTACGATTTGGGGCGGCGGCTGGAACGACTGCCGGCGCTGGCCATGGACGACCTGCTGCTGCCGGAGTTGCGCCTATGTTTTTACGGCGAATGCCTGGCTTTCGAGCACGGCGCCGGAGTGGTTCACCTGTTGGCCACCGGCTATCCGGAACGCGACCAAAGGTTGGCGGAACGAAGGGCGCTGGAGGGGATCGCGCGGCTGGAAGACTACCTGCGGGGGGGCGGAAGGACGAGCGGCGCGGCGCCAGCCGCCGCCGCCCCCAAACACACCTGTCCCATCCTGTCCACCTTCACCCGTGACGGTTATTGCCGGGCGGTGCAAAGGGTGTTGGATTACATCGGGGACGGGGACATTTTCCAGGCCAACCTGAGCCAACGCTTCAGCGCCCACCTGCCGTCGGCGCCGCTTGTTTTCCACCGGCGGTTGCGGGAGGGGAATCCGGCGCCGTTCGGGGGGTATTTCGCCTTCCCGGAGGGCGCCTTGGTGTCGGCTTCGCCGGAAAGATTCCTGCGGGTGCATGGGGACGGAAGGGTCGAAACCGTGCCGATCAAGGGGACGAGGCCGCGGGGGGCGACGGCGGCGGATGACGCGGCCCTGCGGCGGCAACTGGTGGAGAGCCGCAAAGACCGGGCGGAGTTGATCATGATCGTGGATCTGGAGCGCAACGATCTGGGAAAAGTCTGCGCCACGGGAACGGTACGGGCGCCGCGCCTGCCGGAGTTGGAAAGCCACCCCACGGTCCACCACCTCTCGGCGACGGTCACCGGCAAACTGCGGGATGGGCTGACGGCGGTGGACGCCCTGCGGGCAACTTTCCCCGGAGGATCGATCACCGGGGCGCCGAAAGTGCGGGCCATGGAGATCATCGAGGAATTGGAGCCGGTGCGCCGCGGCCCTTACACGGGAGCATTCGGTTACCTGTCCTTCAGCGGCGAGGCCGACCTGAACGTGGCCATCCGCATCGCCCTCCTGCGCGGGGATCGGGCTTATTTCCATGCGGGTGGCGGCGTGGTGGCCGACTCCGATCCGGCGGGGGAATACGAGGAGAGCATGGTCAAGGCCAGAGCCATCGCCGAGGCCCTTGGTTATCCATGGCCGGTGGAGCCGGCCTTGGATCCGGTGGTCCTGCGCCGCCGGAGGGAATCGTGAGTTGCTCCGGTCGGGGATGGCCGCGGATGCCGGGTGCCGTCGCCGGGAAAGGCGGCGGTGGTCCGCGCCCTGAATGGCCCTGAGGCCTGCGGGACCTGCGCGGGAATCCGGTCGCGCTTGACTGCACCCCTCCCCCTGAGGTCTAATAATCCCATGAAACCGAGCGGATGGTCGATCTGATGAGCATGTTATACCTCAACGGACGTCTCTTGAATGAAGCCGAAGCCGCCGTCAGTCCCTTCGACCGGGGTTTCACCTACGGCGACGGCCTCTTTGAGACCCTGCGCGTTGAGCGGGGGCGGCCCCTTGACCTGGATCGCCACCTGGCGCGGCTGCGGAGTGGGGCGCGCTTTCTGGGTTTTCCGGACGTCGCCGGTTGGGAGGAGGCCGCCGGAGAGGTCATCGCCGCCAACGGGGTGGAGGAAGGCGCCCTGCGCATCGCCCTGAGCCGGGGGGCGGGACGGCGCGGCCTGCTGCCGCCGCCGGAACCGGCGCCGGTCCGGTTGGTCACGCTGGAAAAGGGCGATCCTTGCCCGGTTGCCTACCGGAACGGTGTCCGGGGAAGCATCGTGACCACCGTGCGGCGCAACGAATATTCCCCCCTGACCGGATTAAAGACGGCCAGCGCCCTCGAATTGGTCATGGCCAGGCGAGAAGCGGCCCGGCGGGGCGCCGCGGAGGGCATCCTACTCAACACCGCCGGGAGCCTGGCGGAGGGCACTTTCACCAATATTTTCCTGGTACGGGATGAAGTCACCCACACTCCCTCGCCGGCCGCCGGTGTCTTGCCGGGGATCGTCCGGGGGAGGATCCTGGAACTGGCGGTGTCCATGGGCCGTCCGGTGCGGGAGCGGGTGGATATCTCCCCGTCTGAACTCCTGGGGGCCGACGAGGCCTTTTTGACCAATTCCCTGCTGGAAGTGGTGCCCCTTTTGGAGGTGGACGGGTTGGCCATCGGGGATGGGCGAACGGGGCCGCTGACGCGGCTATTCGGGGAAAACTACCGGCGGCTGATGTGGGATTTCGTTGGCCGGGAGCCGTGACTCAAGGCCGGGAGTCGCGGCAAGTTTCGCAGCGACCGAACAGGTCCAACTCGTGCTTGAGCACGTGGAAACTTCCGGCGTCGGGTGGC
>JAJZBP010000259.1 GCA_021798855.1 Bacillota bacterium | reverse complement strand
AAACGATGGCCCGCAGGCTGTCTTCCCCGCAGAGGCTGAAGAGGGAGGACAGGAGGGCGACGGCGGCCAGGAGGATGAGCCAGAAGCGGTGGCCGGAGGTGAGGCGTCCGAGGCGGGCGAACGGGGGGGCGACGGTCGGGGAGGAGGGGGGATGGGGTGAGGGGACGGGAGGCGGGGCAGGGGAGCGGAGGGAGGCGAGGGGACGGAGGGGACGGAGGGGACGGAGGGAACGGGGGACGCGGAGGGAACGGAGGGCGCGACACAGAAGGAGGAGGAGGCGGGCGAGGAAGCGGAACGTTAGAAACAGGGAACGGGCAAGGAAGCGGAAGGAGATAAACAGGCAGCGGGCAAGGTGGCGGAGGAAGGAGCGGAGGGCCTGAGCGAGGGCCTGGGAGAATGCCTGGGAGAATGCCTGGGAGAATGCCTTGAGGGATGGAGCAACGGACGACCGAAAGGAAAACCCGCCGTCCGAGGTCAGCGCCGACGGCAGGTCGAGGCTACCGCGGACGGCCAAGGCGATTACCGCCAAGCCAAGCAGGGCGAATCCGCCCGCAGCGATCTGGGTGGCCGGCCCGAGGGGGAGGCCCATCTCACTTGAGGGAAATAGGGTGGCGCCGCCGAGGGCGGCCAGCCCCACCAGGAACAAAGAAGCGGCTAAGAGGGCTTGGCGCAAAGAAGCTGTCCTTTCCGCCGAAATTTCTGGGGAAGGGATTCTCCAAAACGGTGGCAAATACCCTCTTTTCCGGCGGGAGGAAGTTGAAACTGGGCGGGAGCCGGGGCGGGACGGGAGCCGGGGCGAGCCGGGGCGGGACGGGACGGGGCGGGACGGGACGGGAGCCGGGGCGGGACGGGACGGGGCGGGACGGGACGGGGCGGGAGCCGGGGCGGGGCGGGACGGGAGGATCCCGGAAGCCCAGGACGGGGGCTAATTCGCTTGTTTTTCTTTGTCCGTGGAGGGTAAGAAACGGTGCAACAGGTCATTCAGGACGCCGGACTTCTGGAGGATTTCAAGGATGTCCAACAGGAGTGACCAGTTGACCTTGCTGAATACCTCATCATCTCGGAGCTCGGATTCGCCGCCGGCTTCACCGGAGGCGGAGTTGTCGGAGGTTCCGGAAAGACCAATCCCCTGGTCACCGGGCAAGTCCAAGGGGGTGGTGAGCAGTTTGTAAATGGCCTCCAGGTGTTGGGAGGTCAGTTGGATTCGCTTGCCGATTTCGGCTATAAGGGCAATCAGGTCCATTGGGTTGGTGGAAACCGCCTGTAAAGGAGCGAGCAGGGATATGGTCCGGGAGTCTTCCGTCACCCGCTCCTGATCTTCACCCGAAAGAACCTGGCTGCCATCCGGATCGGCAAAAGCGGCGGCGTAATGGGTGGAATCGGAACTTGTCGCTGTTGCCGGGGGGGGCTCTTCCGGTGAAGGAGGGGGTTGCTCCAAAGTCATAAGCCCCGACGATGAACGCGCCGCATGGGAACGAGACGTCTGCAGGCGGGCCACCCTCGGGCGGATGGCCTTTGAACGCGCCGCCGTGGACTGCGGCGATGGTTTGCCGATGTGTTCGGCGGTGATCACTGATTCGGTGGATCCGGGAGCGGATCCGGGGGCGCCGCTTTCGGGGGGAGCGGCGGAATAAGTCGCGCTCGCCGGGGAAGCTGCCTTGGTCGAAGCGGACACATCATTGGACCGGTCCGCCTCGTTGAGTAGATTCGCCCTTGCCGGGGAGGATGCCGCACTTGGGTCGTCCGCTTCGTCGGGCGAAGCGACTTCCGTCGGTGTTGCCGGTGTCCCTGGGGTTGCCGAGACCGGAGATGAACTTTGCGGGATGGCTTCCGGGGAAAGCCCGAAAGAACGTGGCGGAGTCGCGGCGTCGTTGCCGGGATCCTTGACTCGATTTTCCCGAACCGCTGCGGGAGACCTGGTGGTCGAGGGCGGAATCGCCGCCGTTTGGGACTCTTGCGCTGTTTGGGAAACTATTTCCACCGCAACCGGTGCCGACGTTGGGCCGGTTTCCGGAAGCCGGGGTCCGATCACAACGGAAGGCTCCTGTTCCTGCCGCTTGTTTGGGCGTGTGTATGAATCCGAATTCGGTCGGGGCAGCGTCGGTTCTTCCAGGGATTCGGGGAGGTTCCCTGGGCCGTCGGTTTGGGCGGCCGGGGGTGCCTGGTCGGTTTCTTCCCGGTACACTGCAGGTTTCAGGCTGGTGTGATATTGTCCGGGTTGGGTTATGTTACGAATTTTTTCCGAAGAGCGATAGGGGCGGCGGACTCCGGCGTCGGCATCATATTTGATCAATTACGATCCCTCCTCCGGCGAAAGTCTTTGGCCACAGAGTGGTTACGAGCGGCAAACTTCTCGGGACCGGCCACGGACCACGGGGTGGGTGCGGGGTGATGTCCTCGGGCCCAATCTGCATCTTGCCTCCTCCTTTGCTTGGCATTCTTAACTTGCGGGAGTGGTGGGAAGGATGGAACGGATCTCTCAGGCCACCCATGCCAAAGATGGGCATCGAACCTTGAGGGAATGGTCGCCACCATCCATCTCGGCACTGCGGTAATAGCTTATGGGACCACCTCGCGGTTTGTGCTTCGGAAAAGGCCAAGAAGAAAAGGTGATTTTGGGGAAGAACCAAGGGAGGGAGTTGATGCATATATTTGAAAAGGAGCGAAGGAAGCCGACGGTTCAAAGGGGGAAGGTGAACGGCGACGACAAACAAACATAATCCTGCGCTGTGCGGGGAGATATTTCGCGGGATTCTCCATCGGAACGTCAACTGATTTAAAGGAAGGTGGAAACGATGAGTGTCGATGTTGCCGCTGCTGCGAGAAACCTCCTGAACGGCATGTCCCGCTATGGAATCGATCAAAAGGCCGTGGAAATTATCAGTATCGCCGCGATCATCCTTGGAGCCATCCTGGTTTTATTGGGAGGGGTGTTGTCCGTCGGCCTGCGACAGGTTTAGAACCGGCCTGCGGCAGATCCCAAAAGATAGCAATCGGAAAAAGTCAGGCGCGTGGCCAAACAACTGCGAAGCGGTCGGTGGAGAGTGAAGCGGAGGGATCCTCTATAATCCTTCGCGAAGCGAGTGGAATCCCGGAGCTTCACTCCACGTTTGCCGCAGGTCCGTTCCCTGCCCTTGCCGAAGACTCG